>CAMTOS010000003.1 GCA_947074195.1 uncultured Bacteroides sp. | reverse complement strand
TGATACAGAATCGCAAACGCCTGAAACACTTCTTTGGCGATAATAATGTAGTCGTAAAAGAATCGGTTAGTGAAATCGATAAGAGCTTTGCCGATCGCTTCCGTAAACTTATTGAAGAGCAAATGTCCGATCCAAACCTTTCGGTAGAGCAGCTTGGCAGCGATATGGGGTTGAGCAGGGTGCAGCTATATCGTAAAATAAAGTCGCTGACTAACTATTCTCCGGTAGAACTTTTGCGTATTGCACGTTTAAAAAGAGCGGCTTCGTTACTGGCTTCCACCGAGAAATCTGTTTCAGAAATCGCCTATGAAGTAGGCTTCACCTCACCCTCTTATTTTAGCAAATGTTATAAAGAGTATTTTGGCGAAAATCCCACCGGTTCTTTGAAGAAAAAGAATGGACAACCCGGGATTTAACCTTCTGGCTTTCGTCAGTTTTATGCTGCTTCTTATCCGATTCATCAGGTATAGTTTCCTGACTTGTCGGGGAGCTATGCGTGGCTTCTCAGCAAGCTATCTCCGGCATGTCAGTTATAGCTTGCTGACAAACAGTAGAGTTTAGCTCGCAGTCATAGCTGGTTAAGGTACAAAAAAGACTATCCGAGCATGCGTCAGATAGTCTTTTACTATAATATGGTAATACGTGTTTTAGTAAACTTCTATTTCATCGATAGCAATATCAGCCTGTTTTAAATCTCCCGGAGTTTCTTTAAAACATTCGATGCCATTCTTCAAAACGCCACCGCTTTTAAAGATCACTCTTAGATAATCGGCCTTAACCGAATCAAAATTGATTTCGTTGGTATAAGCCGTGCGTTTGCTATCCATATATTGGCGCTCAAACGAACCTTGGGCAATGGTCTTATATGTTTTTCCATTATTGGAAATCTGTACCACGACCTCAGTCGGTGGTAAAATGCCCTTTCCCGGATTGTATAGTGCACCAAAAACAATTTTGCTGAACGAAGTTTCTTTCTCTGTTTGTACATCGAAAACAAGTTCCTTGCATTTATCATTCATCGGGAAAAGCGTCCATGGCACATAAGATGCACCATTGCCGCGTTTACCATTAGTTAAACCAAGCGTAATTGTATCGGCACCAAGTTTATCATCTTCTCCGAGAATATCACCTTTCATCCAGCCCATTTCAGGAGTAGTCGTAAACTTCTTTCCGCTAATCTGATTACCAAATAACGGTTTATGGCGCGTATTGCCAATCTTTTTGCCCTCCTTAAATGCGGCAGTTTTTAGATCGATATTATTGTTCAGTGCAAACGGCGCAGTATATAATAAAGAATTGGTTGTCGGTTCGCTGCCATCAATGGTATAGTAAACCTGTGCATTCGGATTAAAGCAATCCAATATCACCATCAGCTGACTATTAACAACGCGAGTGTTTACATTTACATCGAAATAGTTGCGGCAAGCCTCTACATTCTGAATGTCAAGTCGCTCAAATTCCTCTTCCAAACGATGAGTAAAGCTATTCCAGTCTTTATTTTCATCCAGTGTCCAGCCTGTTTCGGCAATGGCAACCAGTTTCGGGAAGATCTGATAATCGCGTCTTCCTTCCGTCTGCATATATTCGGCCCAACCATTGCCCTGCACTCCGATGATATGTTTCTTTACCAATTCGGGAGCACTATCTTCTACAGGATTAAATAAATACGTGTTTTTCAACGTCACATATCCGCCAATAGTGGTTGGTGCCGTTTCAGGATCTTCCTGATAGAAATCCAGATACATATAAGGCATCGGAGTCATAATCGCATTATGCCCTGCCTTTGCCGCATTTAGTCCGCCTTCAATACCTTGCCATGACATCACTGTAGCGTTGGGTGCAAGACCACCTTCAAGTATCTCATCCCAGCCGATGATATTCTTGCCTTTGCTGTTGATATATTTCTCCATGCGGGTAATGACATAACTCTGAAGTTTTTCTTCTTTGGTATGCAGTTTATTATCAACAGGATTTGGAACGACATCATCCTTTAATCCCAGTTTTTTAATCAGCGCCTGGCAATCTTCGCAAGCAATCCATTCGTTTTTCAGACATTCATCGCCACCCACATGGATGTATTCTCCGGGAAACAGTTCGACTACTTCATCGATGACCCCTTCAAGGAAAGTAAACGTCTCTTCTTTCGGACAATAAGCTTCTTCGAAAATACCCCAGGTGCCCGGAACCGGGTAAACAGAATCTGGTCTGCAAGATAAATAAGGATAAGCCGCAATAGCCGCACGTGCATGTCCGGGCATCTCAATTTCCGGAATCACATTGATATATTTGCTTGATGCATAGGCCACGATATCTTTTATCTGCTCTTGCGTATAAAAGCCACCATTCGATTTGGCTTCATATTGCTGTGGCCAGTAAGTAAAATAATAGTCAATCAGCGTACTATCTCTCTCTGATCCAACTTTTGTAAGCTCGGGATACTTCTTGATTTCTATTCTCCATCCCTGATCATCCGTGAGATGCCAGTGAAAAGTATTCATCTTATGCTGAGCCAGCATATCGATAAACTTATAAATGTATTCGGGAGAAACAAAATTGCGGCAGACATCGAGCATCATTCCACGATAAGCAAAGCGAGGTGAATCCTCAATTTCTACTGCCGGTACAGACCAGTCGGCTTTACGGTTTAAAGTCTTACCATATATTGCCGGGGGAAGCAATTGATAAAGTGTTTGTACACCATAAAAGAAACCATTGGGTTGTGACGCAGAAATTGTAATGCGCTGGGGAGTAACATTCAGCCGGTAAGCTTCGGCAGCTAAATCATGAACTTCATTGAAGACAATTGCGGGGGTGTAATTCTCGTCATAGAAGTTGCAGATCAATGCCATTTTAATACCTGAAGTCAAAACAACCTTATCAATCAGACTATCGGCAATGGCCGACACTTCTGGCGTACACCCGGGGGTAATAAAGATTTTGACTTGATTGTTTAATTCAAAGCGCCCTTCCTGGGGCGTCATCTGGTTGGGTAGGGGAATGAGGTTATACTCATTCATCCTTACTTTCTTTTCCTGGCAGCTCATAGCGATAAGCATTAGTACAGAAAGAAGGAGGGGAATTCCTTTTTTCATGATAAAATTGTGTTAAGTTATTAAATAAAGGAAAGGGGGTGGAGTTAGCCGATGCGACTTATTTTCTTTAATTTTTCTTCGTCAATGATTTTAATTTTACGTCCATCAATAGTAATGAGTCTTTCTGCAGCAAAGTTCGAGAGGGTGCGAATAGCATTAGAAGTAGTCATGTTAGATAAATTGGCCAAATCTTCGCGTGATAAGTAGATGCTGAGGGTTGAGCTATCTTCTTCGAGACCATAGCTTTCCTTGAGGAAAAGCAGTGATTCGGCCAAACGTCCACGGATGTGTTTCTGCGTAAGATTCACAGTACGTTCATCAGAAATACCTAAGTCGATGGAAAGTTGTTTGATGAAAAACAGAGCCAGTTCATTGTTCTGAGAAACAAGTGTAGTGATAGCACTCATTGGCACAAGGCCAATAGTCGAGGGTTCGAATGCAGCAGCGGCTGTAACAAAATCTTCTTTCGCAAAGAAAGCACGGTATGCAAAATACTCGTTTGGCTTTATCATGCGTATAATCTGACTACGCCCGCCAACACCTTCTTTATAGATTTTTACTTTGCCACTAAGGAGGCACATCAGATGTGTAGGTTTATCACCTTCACAGTAAATGAGCTCATTCTTTTTGTAACTTTGTAATGAAAAATTGTTTTTAAGGAACTCCCTTTGTTCTTCGTTAAGGGGAGCCCACAAATCAGAAAGTCTTTCTGAAATATCTATATTCGATTGGCTATTTTTCACCATAAGTGCTGCAAAACTCTGTTATAAAGCACAAATGTAGAAAGAAAAAATGATATTATGAATGAAATGAGCTAATTTATGCACAAAAGAATGAGTATTTGTTAAATGGCCAAGAGAAATCTCAATTCTATAAAAAAGATTTCTTCCGGGTGAGAATTGATAACATAAAATAGAGAAAGTAGACCCGGAATGATTAAAGAAAACCAGTTTCAATTACATTTTGTGAGAATGTTCGGATGCATTATGATTTTTATTTTAATTCTATATCTCCGTTTTGTAAACTTTAATTATATAAATCGAGCGTGAAATAGTTAAAATATGCATATATTGCGTATATTGATGTCGAAAGTTGCATATTTGGATATGTATTGATAATAAGCTGTTTATTAATATTTATTTAGTCTATAAAGTACCAAAAGTTTTGGGACATATATAATGCATTTCGTTTTTTTCTTTACATTTGTGTAGGACTAACCTAATTCCTATTTGAAGCACATTTATATAATATTCATTTTATTTTCTCTATTCTCTGCACGGGGAGGATTATTGAAGGCTCAAACTGCGCACAAACTACCAGAAAAGGATCAGATATCGGTGGATTCTATTGTGCGGCAGGCCATGTTTTATGCTCCGTTTTATGAAAAACTTGTCCGTGAATATCATGCAGATTTATATATAAAAGGCCGTCTTCATATTCCAAAGAAAAACTTCGGTTTTAAATTTCTTCCTAAAATGTTCCGCCTTCAAAAGGGGGTGAATGAGTATGTCATCGAATCGATGAGCGATTTGCATTATACTGCCCCTGACATATACGATCAGAAGGTAAAAGCCAGTTACGGGACAACTTATGGCCGAAGCTTTCAGGCTTCTATGCTCGAATATTTTCATACCAATATTTATTCTCCTACCTTATTATATAAGAAGATCATCTCTCCACTGGCTAAGAATGGACGCAAGTACTATAAGTATTATATTGAAACCATTTATTATACCGGCGATAATCTTCAATATAAAGTCCGCTTTGTACCCCGGACTAAAAGCGATCAGTTGGTGGGTGGTTTCATGGTAATTTCATCGGATGTATGGAGTATTCGTGAAATAAGATTTTCGGGTCGCTCTGAACTGATTACTTTCGAGAACTATATTAATATGGGCGAAGTGGGAGAGGACAATGAGTTTCTGCCTGTCCGTTATGAACTAAATGCCGTTTTTAAGTTTGCCGGGAATGTGGTAGATGGTAGTTATCTGGCCTCTCTCGATTATAACGATATAGATCTGACCGAGCAGGTTCGGTGGAGTAAAAAGAAACGGAAGTTTGATTTGACAGAATCTTATACCCTTGAATGCGACACCAATGCATTTAATACAACCCGTGCCCACATGGATTCTGTCCGACCTCTACCGCTTCTCGATCGTGAAGTGGAGTTGTATAATAAGTATGCATTAAGACTTGATTCTTCAAAGATACCCAAACCCAAGAACAGCCGTGCCCTTTGGGGGCAGGTCGGTGAATTCCTGATAAATGATATCAATATAAATCTGGCCAATGTAGGTAATGTACGTTGCTCGCCCATTATCAATCCCTTCTTATTAAGTTATGGTCGGAAAAGCGGGTTTGCATGGCGACAGGATTTTAAGTTTAACCGTCTTTTTGCTAATGATAAACTACTTCGTATTGTACCTCGAATCGGTTATAACTTTACGCGAAAAGAGTTTTACTGGTCATTGAGCAGCCATTTCGATTACTATCCTGAAAAGCGGGGACAGCTTCACTTAAATGTGGGGAATGGTAACCGTATATATAGTAGTGACGTGCTCGAGGATTTGAAACAGATGCCCGATAGTCTTTTCGATTTTGATGCAGTAAATCTGGAATACTTCCGGGATTTATTCTTTAATGTCAGCCACAGTATAGAGGTGATTAACGGATTGGATATTAAGGTAGGGGTGAATGTGCATAAAAGAACACCATTAAAAAAGTCCAAACTAATTCCTCTTGATCCCGATGTACCTATTCCTCCCGAAGTGTCAGAAAAGATACGTGAATCTTACATCAGTTTTGCGCCTAATGTACGCATCGAATGGACGCCCAATCTGTATTATTATATGAATGGGAAGCGAAAAATTAATCTTCGCTCCCGTTATCCGACATTCTCGGTAGATTATGAACGAGGTATCAAAGGTGTGTTCAAAAGTAAAGGACAGTACGAACGAATAGAAATAGACGTTCAACATCATATTCCGCTGAATTCGATGCGCAGCATCTATTATCGTGCAGGTTTCGGAGTGTTCAGTAATCAGAATGAACTCTACTTTGTCGACTTCTCTAATTTCTCACGCAACAATCTGCCTACCGGCTGGAACGATGAAATTGGTGGCTTGTTTCACTTGCTCGATGGTCGGTGGTATAACTCGTCGCGTAAATATGTGCGCGGACATCTGACTTATGAAGCTCCTTTTCTTTTCATGAAACATTTGGTGAAATATACCCGATATGTTCAGAATGAACGATTATATGTCAGCACTCTTTTTGTTCCTCATCTTCAGCCATATATAGAACTGGGTTATGGTATCGGTACCCATGTTTTTGACTTTGGAGTCTTTGTCAGTGCAGCCAACTGGCGCTATCGCGAAATAGGATGTAAGTTTACCTTCGAACTTTTCAACCGTTAATATTGTTTCTACATATCTGAATTCAAAAAAAAGTGTAAAACGTTGGAAATAAATAGATATCAGTATTTATTTTCAATGCTTTCCTTTTGCACGTCGTGAAAAAGCACTATCTTTGCGGCCGAATTTAGATCATATAATGTCTAACTTAATTAAAGTACTAAAACAATTTATTATTAATGGAAGATTTAAAGAAAGTTGCTCCAATTGAAGATTTCAACTGGGATGCTTATGAAAAAGGAGAAGCGCTTACAACTGTAAGCCATGACGAGCTTGAAAAAGCTTATGACAGTACTCTTAACAAGGTAAATGACCGTGAGGTTGTAGATGGTACTGTAATTTCGATGAACAAACGTGAAGTTGTTGTTAACATCGGCTACAAATCAGATGGTATCATTCCTTTGAATGAATTCCGTTACAATCCTGAACTGACTGTAGGTGATACTGTTGAAGTATACATCGAAAATCAGGAAGACAAAAAAGGACAATTAGTATTGTCTCACCGCAAAGCTCGCGCTACTCGTTCTTGGGATCGTGTTAACGCTGCTCTTGAAAATGAAGAAATTATTAAGGGTTACATCAAATGCCGCACTAAGGGTGGTATGATCGTAGACGTATTTGGCATCGAAGCGTTCTTGCCAGGTTCTCAGATCGATGTTAAGCCTATCCGTGACTATGATGTATTCGTAGGCAAAACAATGGAATTCAAAGTTGTTAAAATCAACCAGGAATTCAAAAATGTGGTTGTTTCTCACAAAGCTCTTATCGAAGCTGAACTTGAACAACAGAAGAAAGAAATTATCGGTAAACTTGAAAAAGGACAAGTTCTTGAAGGTACCGTTAAAAATATCACATCTTATGGTGTATTCATCGACCTTGGTGGCGTAGATGGTTTGATTCACATCACTGACCTTTCTTGGGGCCGTGTAAGCGATCCAAAAGAAGTTGTTGAATTAGATCAAAAATTGAACGTTGTAATTCTTGACTTTGATGACGAGAAAAAACGTATCGCTCTTGGTTTGAAACAACTTACTCCTCATCCATGGGATGCATTAGATGCTAACCTACAAGTTGGTGACAAAGTGAAAGGTAAAGTAGTGGTTATGGCTGACTACGGTGCATTCATCGAAATCGCTACTGGCGTTGAAGGTTTGATCCACGTTTCTGAAATGTCTTGGTCTCAGCACTTGCGTTCTGCTCAGGACTTCATGAAAGTTGGTGACGAAGTAGAAGCTGTAGTATTAACATTGGATCGTGACGAACGTAAGATGTCTTTGGGTATCAAACAATTGAAACAAGATCCATGGGAAACTATCGAAGAAAAATATCCAGTTGCTTCTAAGCACACAGCTAAAGTTCGTAACTTCACTAACTTCGGTGTATTCGTAGAAATCGAAGAAGGTGTTGATGGTTTGATCCACATCTCTGACCTTTCTTGGACTAAGAAAGTAAAACACCCATCAGAATTCACTCAGATTGGTGCTGACATCGATGTTCAGGTATTGGAAATCGACAAAGAAAACCGTCGTTTGAGCCTTGGTCACAAACAGTTGGAAGAAAATCCATGGGATGTATTCGAAACTGTATTTACTGTAGGTTCTGTACACGAAGGTACTATCATCGAAATGTTGGATAAGGGTGCTGTAGTTGCTCTTCCTTACGGTGTTGAAGGTTTTGCTACTCCAAAACACTTAGTAAAAGAAGACGGTGCACAAGCTCAGTTAGACGAGAAACTTGATTTCAAAGTAATCGAGTTCAACAAAGATGCAAAACGTATCATCTTGTCTCACAGCCGTATTTTCGAAGATGTTGCTAAAGCAGAAGAAAAAGCAGAAAAGAAAGCTGCTTCAGCTGCTAAGAAATCAACTAAAAAAGAAGACGCTCCAATGATTCAGAATCAGGCTGCTTCAACTACTTTAGGTGATCTTGATGCACTTGCTGCTTTGAAAGAGCAAATGGAAGGAAAGAAATAATTTGATTATTTCAATATAGATTAATAAAAAGGGTATCAACAACGATACCCTTTTTTTGTTTAGAATAATAGCATTGTTATGGAAAAATTTGAAGTAAATATTCTGGGGTGTGGCTCGGCTTTGCCTACCATGCGCCATTTATCCACTTGTCAGGTGGTAAATATTCGTGAGAAATTATTTATGATTGATTGTGGCGAAGGAGCACAGTTGCAGCTACGTCGGTCGAAACTTAAATTCTCGCGACTAAATCATATATTTATTTCTCATTTACATGGCGATCATTGTTATGGATTAATGGGGCTGATTTCTACTTTCGGACTCCTGGGACGTACGGCTAAACTTCATATTTATTCACCTGCCGGACTGGAAGAACTATTAAAGCCGCAACTCGATTTCTTCTGCAATAAACTGACTTATGAAGTTGTGTTTCATTCATTCCAGACATCATCGCCCGAGCAAATTTTCGAAGATAAATCACTAACCATAACTACAATACCTCTGAGGCATCGTATTCCGACTGCCGGATTCTTGTTTGCCGAAAAACAACGGCCAAATCATTTAATAAAAGACATGATTGAGTTTTACAAAGTACCAATCGTCCAGTTAAACGATATAAAACTCGGGGCCGATTTTGTAACAGCAGATGGTGTTGTAATTCCCAATAACCGATTGACATTCCCGTCAACACCTGCCCGTAAATATGCTTATTGTTCAGATACTCTTTATAAAGAAAACAATATACCGCAGATTAAGGGTGTAAATCTGTTGTTTCATGAGGCAACATTTCTGGAATCAGAGCGTGCAAGAGCAAAAGAAACCAATCATTCCACTGCTATAGATGCTGCCCGTATTGCAGCGAAAGCAGAAGTCGGTGAACTGCTTATTGGCCACTTTTCTGCACGTTATGAAGACGAAACTCCCTTTCTGGAAGAAGCCACTCCGGTATTCCCGAATACCATCCTGGCAAACGAAGGACTCTGTATTGAGGTAAGGTAACTTTCCTTTTTAAAACTTGCTAAATAGGTCGGAAGGCTTTATATTTGTACAATTATATAGAATCGGAAAAAATAACAAAATGAAAAGACTGCTTTATATCTTTTCTATACTCACCATATTTTTACTGTCATCTCCTTACATAACGGCACAAAATATCCGTCAGACAGAGATGATTGCTACCGATTATGCCACTATCGAATTGACCATTACTACTGATTCCGTGCGTATTCAAAATGCTAAACCGGGTTCAGTGATGGAGATTTATAATATCCTTGGCGTAAAAGTTAACTCTATACCAATCGATTCCACAGATACAACCGTTCCGCTTACCTTGCCAAAGGGTTATTATATTTTCAAGTTAGATACCGTTGTGCGTAAGGTGATTATTAAATAAATACCCTTCGGGTTGTTGTGGAATAAATCTAATATATTGACTAATAGTACTATATGAGCAAATATAATGAAACAGAAGTTCTGGCGCTGCTTCAGGATGAAGAAACGCAGCGTAAAGGCTTTGAAATGATTGTTTCTCAATATAGTGAACAATTATACTGGCAGATTCGTCGAATGGTTTTATCCCATGACGATGCCAATGATCTCCTGCAAAATACCTTCATTAAAGCCTGGACAAATATTGATTACTTCCGTGCAGAAGCTAAACTATCTACCTGGCTCTACCGCATCGCATTAAATGAATGTCTTACATTCCTGAATAAACAACGTGCTCAGCAGAATATAGCTATTGATGATCCTGAATCGGGAGTAGGCGAGATGCTGTCAAGTGATCCACTCTTTTCGGGTGATCGTATTGAGGTTTTATTACAGGAAGCACTTCAGACACTACCTGAAAAACAGCGAATGGTATTCAACCTGAAATATTATGAAGATATGAAATATGATGAAATGTCGGAGATTTTTGGAACCAGTGTCGGTTCACTAAAAGCATCTTATCATCATGCTGTGAAGAAGATTGAGAAATATTTAGAAAATGCTGATTAAACCTTTTGATTTAATTCGCGTCTAAACAATAAGATAAATACCGTTATTATATGAAGGAAGAGGATATTTTAAGAAAAAAGCTGAGCACTAAGGAGAATCCCTTTAAGGTGCCCGAAAATTATTTTGAGAATTTTACTTCTCAAATGATGGATCAGCTTCCGGAAAAACCTGCACGGGTAGAACCTAAGAAAACTACTACGTGGCAAAAGTTTAAACCATTCTTATATATGGCTGCTATGTTTGTTGGTGCTGCACTTATTATAAAAGTGGCATCTTATGAGATGGATAAAAATGAGCTTGCCAGACAAATGGAAGGGTATGAACTTTCAGAAGCTGATGATCAGTATTTTAATGAGGTAGTAAATGGGACAATGTTAGATGACTATTCTCTGTATGTATATCTGACAAGTTCTGATAATGAATAATATAATTAAATAAACGAAGATGAAAAGATTAACTATACTGTTTTTATTTATCGGACTTATCACATCTGTATCAGCTACTTGCAGATATAATCAGCAGCAACGTCTCTCTCCGGAAGAATTTCGTGAAAAGCAACAGGCATATATTACTGAAAAGGCTAATCTGACTAAAGATGAAGCGTCTAAGTTTTTTCCACTGTATTTTGAACTTCAGGAAAAGAAAAAAGCAATGAATGATAAAGTCTGGGCTTTAATTAAAAGTTGCGATAAAGATAAAGATGTTTCTGAAGCCGAATATGGTAAGGTACTTGATGATATTTACAACACCCGCATTACAATCGATGAATTAGAAAAATCATATCTTGCAAAATACCGACAGATTTTATCGAATAAAAAGATATTTCTGATTCAGAAAGCTGAGATGCGTTTCCATCGGGAGTTATTAAAATCTACTACGCCCGGGAAAACAGGTGGAGGCAGAAACAATGCTGACCGGAAAAGCAACTAATTACAATACAAGCAGAAATCCCCGATTTGCACTATAGCAGATCGGGGATTTTTGTTTGTATATATATGATTTTATATGTTGGTATTAAAGCTTTGCTGGCAAAGCTTTAAAGAGTTCTTGCCAATGCATTGGCAACACATTGTCAATGCATTGGCAAAATGTAGCCAAAGGCCTGGCAATAATTGTACTCAACTTTGTTTATCAAACAGCTTCAAATCAGCGTTCTACAAACCTTTCGCTTTTGCTTCATTCCAGAATTTATCCATCTCTTCAAGAGACATATTCTTCAAATCTCTTCCTTGAGATATAGTATTCTCTTCCAGGTAATTAAAGCGGCGAATAAATTTCTGATTGGTTCTTTCGAGCGCATTTTCAGGATTAATACCATACAGACGTCCAGCATTGATGATGCTGAAAAGCAAATCGCCAAACTCAGCTTCTGCCTTATCTTTATCCATATTGGCAATTTCGGTCTGAAGTTCACCGAATTCTTCTTTCACTTTATCCCATACCTGTTCTTTCTTTTCCCAGTCAAACCCTACATTACGGGCTTTATCTTGAATACGATATGCTTTTATCAGTGCCGGAAGAGCCGAGGGAACACCGCTCAATACCGTTTTATTACCATCTTTTTCTTTTAATTTCAGTTGTTCCCAATTCTCAGAAACTTGTCCTGCAGTTTCGGCTTTCACTTCACCAAAAACATGAGGATGGCGGAAAATCAGTTTGTCACAAAGCTTATCACAAACATCTTTCATATCGAACTCACCTTTCTCAGAAGCTATCTTAGCATAGAAAGCCACATGAAGCAATACATCACCCAACTCTTTGCAAATCTCTTTTTCATCATTGCGCGAGAGGGCATCACAAAGTTCATAAGTTTCTTCTATTGTATTGGGGCGCAGGCTTGCGTTCGTCTGTTTTCTGTCCCATGGACATTTTTCCCGAAGTTCATCGAGTATATCCAGAAAGCGACCAAACGCTTCCATCTTTTCTTCTCTTGTATGCATACCTATTTATATCTTCAATATTAATAATTCAAACCAAAATACCAAAGTGGAATAATGTTTCCATATCCTGTTTCGATATCATCTTTAATTAAAATTGCACTCTGAAAGTGCAATAAATGCTATTTTTCTGCACTGTCTGAGTGCAATTCTTCTAAATTATTCCGGTTCTGATAAGAAATCAGCAAACCGATAACTTCTGAGTAATTCTTTCGTCCGCTTTCAATCTTGTTTCCTTTCAGATAAAGGTCATAAATCCAACTTTGAATATTGCCTATTGCAGGGCTATATTTATCATTCCAGTATTCACGATTGGCAACTGCCAGATCTATAATTTCCGGACGGATAGATTCTCTCAATGCCATGAATTCGTCTTCAGGCAATAACCGGTAAGCATTTCCCAATACATGATTAAGGATAGAGAAATAGCCGGCAAAACGTATTTCAGGAACTTCTGACCGGGTGCAAACCTGATAGGCATAGAAGTTAGCCTCTGCCTCGTTTGTTATTCCTAAAAGATGCGAGAATTCATGTGTGTAAGTTGATAGATATTGTGATGGAGGAGTATCACCATTGACTGTAAATTCACAGAAAAATGGTCCCATGCTGCCACTTACCCCCACTTTAGAACTCAGCGGAGTAAACAGCATCCGTTTCACTTTCGGCGATTTTATAGTTGGAAAATTCACCCCCAGTGAATCGCTTATCTCCCGATATCCCTTAACGACTTCATCGCGCAAAAGATCAGGATTTATGTCTGTTACGGGTATATAAGCTTCGTTTAATTTAGGTATATAATCTTCTAAGAAAACATTAAAATTTTCGGGAGTATAGGCTGTATAGTCAATGCCGGTACGCCGATAGAACGAATCCTGTGAGTAGTTTAATCCCCAAGCCAGATAAAACCAGATATATATCCATGCCAGGAATTCTACCATCCAAAGTAGGGTTTTCTTCCATCCTTTTTTCTTCCATATTCCATAGACCGGAATAAAAACCAGAAATAAAATGGCAAAGAAAATAAAGAGGTCGCCAATGGCAAAAGGAATAAGCGAGGAGAATGAGCCCATGGCATAAGAGAATGGGGGGTAGATGCGACGCGCATAAAATTCGCCCCATCCGGGAATGATTTGGGCTGCCCAAATAACAAGAAGCAGTGCCAAAGGTAAAACTAAGCGTATTTTAAAGATTCTTTTCATATTCTAAAAGCATAGCAAAGGTATTGATTTCTTTGCGTGTAGATGGTGTTAAACGCTTTTTATTTACTAATTTTGCACCCATTATTTTACAATTATATTATAAAGAAATTCATAACATGGAATTAGCAAGTAAGTATAATCCCGCTGACGTGGAAGGAAAGTGGTATCAGTATTGGATGAACCACCATTTGTTCAGTTCAAAACCCGATGGTCGTGAGCCTTACACCATCGTTATTCCTCCTCCTAACGTCACCGGTGTGTTGCACATGGGACACATGCTTAACAATACCATTCAAGATATTTTGGTTCGTCGTGCACGTATGGAAGGCAAGAATGCCTGCTGGGTGCCCGGAACCGACCATGCTTCTATTGCTACTGAAGCCAAAGTTGTGGCTCGTCTGGCAACTGCAGGCATTAAAAAGACTGATCTTAGCCGCGATGAGTTCCTGAAACATGCATGGGAATGGACTGAAGAGCACGGAGGTATCATTCTGAAACAGCTTCGTCGTCTTGGTGCTTCATGCGACTGGGAACGTACGGCTTTCACTATGGATGAAATCCGCAGCGAAAGCGTATTGCGTGTATTTGTTGATCTTTACAAAAAAGGATTGATTTATCGTGGTGTTCGTATGGTTAACTGGGATCCTCAGGCTTTGACTGCATTGTCTGATGAAGAGGTGATCTACAAAGAAGAACACGGTAAACTTTTCTACCTGAAATATAAAGTTGTAGGCGAAGATACTTATGCTGTTGTAGCTACAACTCGTCCTGAAACCATTATGGGTGACACAGCGATGTGTATTAATCCTAACGACCCTAAGAATCAGCATCTGAAAGGTAAAAAAGTGATTGTGCCTTTGGTAAATCGTGAAATTCCTGTTATCGAGGATGATTATGTAGATGTAGAATTCGGTACAGGTTGTCTTAAAGTGACGCCTGCTCATGATGTTAACGACTATATGCTGGGCGAAAAATACAATTTGCCATCAATCGATATCTTTGAAGATAACGGAACATTGAGCGAAGCTGCCGGACTATATGTTGGCATGGACCGTTTTGATGTACGTAAACAAATTGAGAAAGATCTTCAGGAAGCTGACTTACTGGAAAAAACTGAGGCATATACTAATAAAGTGGGTTATTCAGAACGTACTAACGTTGTGATCGAGCCTAAACTTTCGATGCAGTGGTTCCTTAAAATGGAGCATCTTGCACAGATCGCTTTGACTCCGGTAATGGATGATGATATCAAGTTCTATCCTGCTAAATATAAAAATACTTACCGTCACTGGATGGAGAACATCAAAGACTGGTGTATTAGCCGTCAGTTGTGGTGGGGACATCGTATTCCGGCTTATTTCCTGCCTGAAGGTGGTTTTGTAGTAGCAGAAACTCCTGATGAAGCTTTGGCATTAGCTAAGGAAAAAACAGGAAATGCAGCATTGACTATCGAAGATTTGCGTCAGGATGAAGACTGTCTGGATACATGGTTCTCTTCATGGTTGTGGCCAATCTCTTTGTTTAACGGTATTCTTGATCCGGGAAATGAAGAAATTAATTACTACTATCCAACAAATGACCTTGTAACTGGTCCGGATATTATCTTCTTCTGGGTAGCACGTATGATTATGGCCGGCTATGAATATGAAGGTAAAATGCCTTTCAAAAATGTATATTTCACTGGTATCGTACGCGATAAATTAGGCCGTAAGATGTCTAAATCGCTGGGTAATTCACCAGATCCTCTGGCATTAATCGATCAGTTTGGTGCCGATGGTGTACGTATGGGCATGATGCTTGCTGCACCCGCTGGTAACGATATTCTTTTCGATGAATCACTATGCGAACAAGGCCGTAACTTCTGTAATAAGATTTGGAATGCCTTCCGTTTGATTAAAGGCTGGAACATTGATGAAAATGCACCAATGCCTGAAGCTTCTAAACTGGCTATTCAGTGGTTTGAATCAAAACAGAATGAAGTTATTGCTGAAGTTGCCGATTTATTTAGTAAATATCGCTTAAGTGAAGCGTTGATGGCAGTATATAAATTGTTCTGGGATGAATTTTCATCATGGTATCTCGAAATGATTAAACCTGCATACGGTCAGGGCATCAATCCTCAGGTACTGGAAACAACGCTTGGCTTCTTCAATAATCTGTTGCATTTGCTTCATCCGTTTATGCCATTTATTACTGAAGAATTGTGGCAGAACATTCAAGATCGTAAGGATGGCGAAAGCTTAATGGTGTCTCCTATGACAGCAAATGGTACAATTGATCCTGCATTCATCGCCAAATTTGATATCGCTAAAGAAGTAATCAGTAATATCCGTTCTATCCGTTTGCAGAAAAATATCGCTCAGAAAGAGTCATTAGAATTACAGGTTCTTGGCGAAAATCCTGTTAGCGAACTGAACGCCGTTATTACTAAGATGTGTAATCTTTCAGCGATTGATACTGTAGATGCGAAAGCTGATGGTGCTGCCTCATTTATGGTAGGAACTACTGAGTTTGCAGTACCTCTTGGAAGCATGATAGATGTTGAAGCAGAAATTGCACGTATGGAAGCTGAATTGAAGCATAAAGAGGGATTCCTGATGGGTGTAATGAAAAAACTAAGTAATGAAAAGTTTGTGAACAATGCACCTGCAAATGTCCTTGAAATGGAAAGAAAGAAACAGGCCGATGCGGAAAGTATCATCAATTCTTTGAAAGAATCGATTGCTGCACTGCGTAAAGCTTAAAAAATAGACTCAAAACTGAAAGGGTTGGATTCATAATACGTGAATTCAACCCTTTTTGTTTTATCTTTGTTGCACCATTGGTCACAGCATATGAACAAGACATTATTACTACTTTCACTTTTGCTTATTTTCTTTTTGACAGCCTGTCATCATACCGAAAGGGAGAATTATCTCTTTTGGCAAACCATAGATTCCTTAATGATTGAAGCACCTGACAGTGCTTTGATGCGTCTGCAAGAAATTAATGCAGATACACTGGAGATTGCAGACAAAATGCGATATCAGGTTTTATATACTCAGGCTTGTGACAAAAACTATGTTCATCTCGTTTTAGACAGTACCATGATTCAGGCTGTTTCTTATTACGATTCTAAAGATGCCTCTGCCATACAAAGAATGAAAGCACATTATTATCTGGGGCGTATATATCAGGATAACTTAAATATGGCACCTGCCATGAAAGAATATCTGATTGCAAATAAAATTGCCACCGATTTAAAAGATGATGAATTTATACTGCTGATTACCGTCAATATGGGCAATGTATTAAGAAATCAGAGTCTGTTTAAGGAGGCGGATTATTATTATAAAACAGCTGAAGAAATAGCCGAAAAGCACGAGAGCAATAGCGTTTTATTCTCAATATTGCTAAATCGCGCAAAAATTGGATTAATGCTGGGTGAAGATTATTATCAACAAGTAGAAATTAAGCTTTTACGGGCAAACGAAATATCAAAAGAACTCTCCGCAAGACTACAATCCAGAATAAAGGAGCGACTGGCAAATTTTTATGTTGAGACGGGTAAGTATGATCAGTCTATTTATTGGGCACATCTGTATATATCAACTGCATACGGCAACCATCGCGATTTTGGCACAATTTATAGGCAATTAGGTGAGGCTTATTTCAAAAAGAATGATATCGATTCTGCTTCTTTTTATTTTAATAAAGCGATAAATGTAAAAAGTCCATATACACGTCGTAGTTCATTCGATAGATTGACCGAAATCGCGCGGCAAAAAGGTTTATATAAAGATGCTTTACGTTACAATGACTCTACTCAGTATTACAATAGTATAATTGAATCGCTTAAAACAACTAAAGAAGTTATTGTCGATTTGAAGGAGTTTATTCATAATGTTGAAATAGAACAATATCAGGCTAAAAGTAATAGAAATTTAATTTGGCTCGCTCTGTTAATTATTTCTCTGTCAGTAATCATATTCGCATTGTTATATTATTATAGACAAATAAAAAAACAAACACTTGTTTATCGGCATAAAATGAATGAAATACAGCATAAGTATGTCATTGCCAATCATGAAATCGATAATCTGAATAATTTAATAAATGAATGCGAAAACGATAAATTGAATGTCGCATTGTATAAAAAACAAATACTTGAAATCAAGAGAAGTAAAAAAGAACTTTTTGCTAAAATATTACCAAGTCTTTCATCTTACAGAAAATTGCAGACTTTATTGTCAAAACCAGATAAATTAAAAGTCTCTGAAGATAATATAAGTTCAAAATTGTGGTTAGATATTGAGTATGAACTGAATTGTGCAGCCGATGGTTTTACAAATCGTCTTTTGGTGAAGTATCCGGAGTTAAAGAAAGCAGATATTCAATATTGTTGCTTATTAAAATTTAATTTCTCGCAAAAAGAAACCGCATTATTGCTTGGCAGAACTCCGCGTATGATGTATAACAGAAGAAATCATATATTTAGTTTAATAGATAATGATGAATATTCTAAATTAGAAGATTTTATTGAAAGCTTTTAAAGTATAATGTTGATGTTTCAATATGAATACTACTTATTTGTTATTAAAAACGGCACATTCTGTAAAAAATGGGAATATAATAGATTGTATTCTTTCAATATGATGCATATTTATTTATATTTGTAGCTATTATTTAACGCAAAACATGACTGAGAGATTCCGATATTTATTTTTATTCCTGCTTGTTGTTTTATTGACATCTTGTCATAAAGCAGATAAAAGACAATTAACGTTATGGAATGAAATAGAATCTCAGATGAGTCATCATCCTGATACTGCATTACAATTACTTAAACTTATCTCTCCCGATACGCTTCAGTTACCAGATCGGATGTATTATGATTTGCTTTTGACTCAGGCAAACGATAAAAACTACATTGATCACACTTCCGATTCTTTGATATTAAACGTTGTATCGTATTATAATTCTGTAAAAGCACCGATATATCTTCGTTTACAAGCGAACTATTATCTTGCACGTGTTTATCATGACATGGATAGTTTATCTTTGGCCATTAAAGGTTATATGACTGTAAATAAAATGGCTATGGATATGAATCAGACTGAATATATAACTCTTGCAAGTAATAATTTAGGTCGTATACTGGCAAACAACGGATTACTTGATGAAGCAGATGCCTGTTTTAAAAAGGCTCAGGAGTATATTGAAATCGAAGGCGATACGCTTCGCTTATTTGTGGTGTTGATTAATCGTGCGTATATCAATATAAAATCCGGAAAAGAATATTATACAGAAGCCGAAAGTAAACTGGAACGTGCTTATAGTTTATCAGAAAACCTGGACAATATGTTTCGTCAACGTTTATTTGTGGCATATGCATCATTGTATAAACTTATACCTGATAACCGGAAGACAATTACCTGGCAAAAAGCATCCATTGCCATTCAGGAGGATACAATGAAACATCATCGTAGTCATCTGATGATTGGGCAGGCATATGATCTTCTTCAGCAATATGATTCTGCGATGTATTATTTATCTAAAAGTGTATTGTCTGATGAAAATAATATAAAGCGTGATGGTTATAGTATGCTGGTAGATGTTGCGCGAAAAAGAGGAATGTATAAAGATGCATTATGCTGGTATGACTCATGCATGAAATATACGCAGCTTACCGAAGCAAACAATAAAACAGTCAAGGTAATAACTAATCTTAAAGATATTGTCCATCAGGAAGAGATTACTCAGTTTATGGCAAAATCAAGAATTAATCAAATCAGATTGTGGAGCTTGATTGTTGTCTTTGTTATCTTATTATTAATTTTACTTTACCGATATCTTAAAGCCAGAAAAAAGGCACTCCAATATATTAATGAAATGGAGCAAATAAAAAAGGGCTTTAATGAAAAAACGAATGAAATTCAGCGATTGCATAATTTATTGATCGAATGTGAAGATGATAAAGTTGAAATGCTATATCTGAAAAAACAAATTGAAACTGTAATGGCCGATCGTAATTCCTATTTTAGCCATATACTTCCCGGTCTTTCATCTTATCGTAAACTTCAGGATTTAATTAGCCATTCAGACAAACTCAAGTTATCTGAGGAGAATATTACTCCAAAACTATGGAATGATATTGAATTTGAACTTGATTGTGTTACTGACTCTTTTACGAACCGTTTGTCTAAAAAATATCAGGATTTGAAACCGGCAGATATTCGTTTTTGCTGTTTATTAAAGATGGGTTTCAGATACAAAGATATGGCACTTTTACTTGGACGTACATCTCGCATGATGTATAACAGGCGTAGTAAAATTGCACAAATTATTAATGCTGACAACGATTTTAGTTTAGAGGATTTTATAGACAGATTCTGATTCTCCTTCACTCCATTTCACACTGTATAATATGTAAATGGCTTATATTTAGCTTATTACACTTTGTGTTTTAACATGAAATTTCACAGCCATAATAACTGTAATTCATAGATTCATCGTAATTTTGCAAGTGAAACAAATACTCTGCGAAGTGATATTATAATGTATCTGTAACCTCAGATATTCCTTTTTTATTTTTTATCCAACCTTACTGTTAACGAATTAATTTTATCTTTAATATAAAGATCGATTTTAAGTCTAAATATTTATGTGTTGTTAAATAAATTGCTTGTCATAAATTGGAGCTTTATGGCATAATTGACTAATCTGATCTAAATCAGCCTTGGAAAAAGGCATTCTTAAATTATTCATGATTACAGCTATTGTGAAAGACGCTGTAAAAGATTTATTGGTAGGTTTGTTTAGAACAACCTCATTCCTGAAACTTAAATTCAGAATAATATCGCAATTCTGGATTAATGATGAGTTAAAGGAATGAGGTTGATTTGTTTTATATAACGTGAAAAATAACTTTGTTTTAAAGTTATAATTACTGTCCATATGCTATCTTTACTGATAGTTTTTCTTAATCAATTCATCAATCTCTTATTCTGGTACATGAAATCATCGAAAGTCATATTAATAACCGGAGCATCTTCGGGCATCGGCAAAATAAGTGCTGACATGCTTGCAAAATCAGGGAATAAGGTCTATGGTACAAGTCGTAAATCTGATTATGTAAATACGACTATACAAATGCTCAAAATGGATATTACTGACAGAGGTTCTATTGAACAAGTGGTTTTAGAAATCATAAATAGAGAGGGAAGAATAGATGTTTTAGTTAACAATGCCGGTACAGGTATCAGTGGTGCACTCGAATTAACCAGCCATGATGAGGCTATGCAGCAACTGAATACAAACTTTCTTGGTATGCATCAGGTGTGTCAGTCCGTATTGCCTTATATGCGACGAGAAGGCAAAGGAATGATAATCAACATAAGTTCTATTGCCGGTATGATTGCCGTTCCTTATCAGGGGTTTTATTCAGCTTCCAAATTTGCGATAGAGGGTTATAGTGAAGCACTGGCAATGGAAGTTTATCCTTTTGGCATTAAAGTATGCCTGATAGAACCTGGTGATATGAAAACAGATTTTACCACCAACAGATCTATTTCTGAAACAACAAATCAGGATGTGGCTTATAAAGAATACTTCAGGCGCATAATGCGAATTATAGAACGAAGTGAACAGAATGGTAGTGATCCATCATTGGTTGGACAAACTTTAATAAAACTTATCCAAATGAGAAATCCTCCTTTCCGAAGTATAATAGGTCCCACTGCACAAGTGGTTTTTGCACATTTAAGGCATCTTTTACCGACAAGGTTAAGACAATATATGATTAAAAAGAATTATAAGATTGAGTAATTTACAATAGCCCTTGCTTCAATGCCTGATCAATGGCAGCTTCTATCTGATTTACCTGCATTTTTCTCATAATGTTAAGTCGGTGCGTTTCAATCGTACGTGTGCTAACACCATATTTGAGAGCAAGATCTTTGTTTGAAACTCCCGTTGCAATTTGTCCCAGAATTTCCAACTCCCTTTCCGTAAGTTTTCGTTGTTTAAGGGGTTGAATTACTCTTTCTGTATCAGAACATTTTTGATCTTTCAGTTGATGATATTCAGACATAAGAATATTCGTCAGATCACCTGAATAAAAATATTTCCCTTCGGCAACACTTCTAATGGCATTGAGAAATATTTTATTGGGTGCATCCTTCAGGACATATCCCGATACACCTATCCGAAGCGATTGTTTTACATAATCGGCAAGATCATATAAACTAATCAAAAGAATTTTCGCCTGAGGCATTTTACTTAATATCTCTTTCGATGCTTCTAATCCGTTCATTTCGGGCATGGCAATATCCATCAGAATTAAATCCGGCTGTAGAGAAAGAGCTTTTTCGAGCGCATCTTTTCCATTATCAGCCATAGCAATAACCTGCATGTCTTTTTCATTATCGATGAACTGTTTTACGCCAAGACGAAATATTTCATGATCGTCGGCAAGAAGTATGTTTATTGGTTGTCTGGTCATATTATCAGGTATTATTTTTAGTTGATGTGATATGGAATAGTTAAAGATATGGTAGTTCCTTTGCCAGGAACAGACAAAATATGGAATTTACCTCCCATCATTTCGGTTCGTTCTTTCATATTTAATAGACCTAATCCGTGAATTCCGGAACTTTGGCCATCATATATTTCATCGATTTTAACTTTGAAACCTATTCCATCATCTTTAATAGTGATATAAATGTTTTCAGCGTCAGTTTCGGTATTAATCTCCAAGTGTGAAGCATGTGCATGTTTCATTGCATTGTTAATGGCCTCTTGTAATATGCGGTAAATAATAACTTCCTGTTGCTTGGTGAGCACACCTTCTTCAATTTCATCATGAAATGAAACATCGAGTTTAGAATTTTCACGGACCGTTTTTTGCAATTCATTTATCGCCGATTTAAGACCGAAGTCATCTAAGATATTAGGCAATAGTTCAGCACAAACACGTCTGGTCTCTTTAACAATAGTAACCGTCATTTCGCGAATATCAGCAAGCATTTCTCCTTTAAGCTCCTCTTGATTTTCCAGCATTTCAATGCGCATCTTCAGTGCAGTCAGCATCTGACCGATGCCATCATGTATTTCCGACGATATTCGTTTACGCTCCCTTGTTTCTCCGGTAAGAATTGCATCAGAGCGTATTTTTTGAAGTCTGCTGGCCATTTCATGAGAAGCACGATTGCTTTCCATTAAATTCTGGAAGGTATTTCTCAATTGATGATACAGCGGAACAAATATGAACAAAGCTTCCAGAATGAGGCAGATGATGAGTAAGGCAAAAAGCCACCATTCCACTTGTTTTAGATGACGTATATTCTGTTTGGAAGTAAGGTCATATTCAAATACAATCATTTCCATTCCCAAAAGATAACTTTTCTCGTAGTTTAGCAGCTGCTGAACATAAGGCTTTAGCATAATCGTATCTTTGACATTTCTGCTTTCTAAAATATTGCATATCTCATTCCCGGCATCTAACATATTCTGATACGGAGTGTCAATGATGGTGAATAACTCCTCTATCATTTTATCAGCATTGGGTGGTATATTTAAAAAATCATTGCCATGCCGGAGACTTTTATGTGTGGCTGTCCATTGCTTAAACGTATTAGTAAAATCTTTCCCGTCTGTACGATAGTTCTTGCCTTCCTGAAGTAATAAGGCATACTTAACCATCGTTTGAGAATCAGCACGAAGTTTAGCTGCATAATTAATCAGATGAGAGTCTGAATACTGATTGTTCAGATAGTTTTGAATGTGAATTTGGCAGCAAAGAGAAAGCAGTGCTATGACAAGCAATGCTATAGCATATTTCCATTGAAACTGTTTAAGGATGTATTGATAATTGCGTGGCGTAAACATTCGTTATTGTTTTAATGCAAAAATAATCACTTTTATATATATAGAAATAGAGTTCCCGCTAAAAATCGGGAACCCTACTCATTTAAATAAAGGTATTGAAAACGATTAGAACATATTATATAATTGTGCTAATGGTAATTTAGGTGCAGGAATACATTCAAGCTCTTTTCCGTCTACTTTCACCTGAAACGTTTCAGTATCGACTTCTATATCAGGCATCGTATTGTTTAGTTTCAGATCTGATTTGGAAACTACGCGACAACCATGCACCGCTATCGCTTTTTTCTCTAAACCATAACTTTTTACTTTTTCGAGTGATGCTTCAGATACAAACACACATGAATTACTTGCTGCTGCCTTGCCTAATGCACCAAACATTGGTCGCGGGAAATAAGGCTCAGGCGTTGGAATGGAAGCATTCGGATCACCCATCTGTGCATAGGCAATCATTCCACCTTTTATGATGGTTTCGGGCTTAGTACCAAAAAAGCATGGTTTCCATAATACGATATCGGCCATTTTATTACTTTCGATTGAACCAACAGTTTGTGCCAATCCATGCGCTAATGCCGGATTAATAGTATATTTTGCAATATAACGGCGTACACGGAAGTTATCATTCTCCTTTCCTTCATCTTCAGGAAGTGGACCACGGATTTCTTTCATTCGTGAGGCAATTTGCCAGGTACGGCATATCACTTCTCCGATACGTCCCATCGCCTGAGAGTCAGATGTAAAAATAGAGATGGCTCCCATATCATGCAAAATGTCTTCGGCTCCAATAGTTCCCTGTCGTATACGGCTTTTCGCAAAAGATACATCTTCAGGATTATTCTTATCTAAATGGTGACAAATCATCAGCATATCCAAATGCTCATCGAAAGTATTGATGCTATAAGGATTCGTAGGAGTGGTAGATGAAGGCAGGATATTTGGCTGAGAACATGCTTTAATAATATCTGGTGCGTGTCCGCCACCGGCCCCTTCTGTATGATAAGTATGGATTGTTCTTCCATCGAACGCCTTAAATGTATCTTCCACATAACCACATTCATTAATTGAATCGGTATGAATACAAATCTGTACATCGTGCTGATCGGCTATATTCAGGCAAGTATCGATTGCCGCTGGAGTTGTTCCCCAGTCTTCATGCAATTTCAGACCGCATGCTCCTGCTTCAATCTGTAGTTTAAGAGCTTCAGGTTTGCTTGAATTTCCTTTACCAAGGAAACCAAAGTTAATGGGGATCTGATCGGTGGCTTCCATCATCTTTTGCAGATAAAAAGCACCTACAGTACATGTTGTTGCATAAGTTCCCGTTGCCGGACCTGTCCCTCCACCGATAAAGGTTGTCGTTCCATTCGCAAGAGCTTCATCGGCTTGCTGTGGACTGATATAATGTACATGTGTATCAATAGCACCTGCAGTTGCGATAAGTCCTTCCCCTGATATAACTTCTGTAATAGTGCCTACAATCAGTCCGGGAGTTACGCCTGGTTGAATATGTGGATTCCCGGCTTTTCCAACTCCTTTAATCTTACCATTTTTTACACCGATATCTGCCTTATAAATTCCTTTATAATCGATAATTAATGCATTTGTAATAACCAAATCGAGTACCTCTTCATCTTTAAAACCAGAAGCCTGACCCATACCGTCACGAATCACTTTACCACCACCAAATACACATTCTTCACCATATACAGTATAATCTTTCTCGACACAGATTTTCAGTCCTGTATCGCCTAAAGTCACCTTGTCACCTGTAGTAAGACCATACATTTCTACATATTGTTTTCTATCTATTGTAGCCATATCTTTTATACCTCCATTCTTATTTAATAAAGCTTTTCTCTTTCATGGCAGACTCAATCTCTTTTTTGCGGCCACTATATTCACCGTTTACAAGATTATTTCCACCGAAGATTTTCTTTTCACCTGAAATTTCAACCAATTCAACAGTTTTTGTTTCTCCCGGTTCGAAGCGAATAGCTGTGCCGGCAGGAATATTCAAACGATAACCTACAGAAGCAATTCTGTCAAACTTCAAGGCTCTGTTGGTCTCGGCAAAATTGCAATGCGAACCAATCTGGACCGGGCGGGTACCTGTATTGGTGATATTCATGGAGATGGTATCACGGAATTCATTAATCTTAACCGGAATGTCAAGAATCTCAGTTTTCCCCGGGATAAAATTCATTGAGTTATCTGTCTCTAATCTGTCTTTAGACTTAGTTAATCCTGAGCCATAGAGTGCCAGTTTAGGATCCAGATTCTGATATTTAATGGGCTCATGTACCGATACCAGTTTAGTCCCGTCTACCAGTGTTCCCTCTACCTGAACTTCATTTATCATTTCAGCTACTCCCGGCATAACATCATCTGTTCCGAGTATGTATGTTCCCATCTCTGTCAATTCCGAGAGGTTATGTCCATCACGAATAAATTCAAGTAACTGACCCGATATTAATGCAATTGCTTCCGGATAATTCAGTTTTAATCCGCGTGCATATCTTTTCTGAGCAACCACGCACGCTGTGTGAAGCATAAGTTTTTCTATATCTCTTGGAGTTAATCTCATATTGAATTGTTTTTTAAGTTTAAACCGATAAGTAAGATTTCAATTCGTCATAATCAGCATTTTCTTTCGTGAAATTTCGAACCACTTTTCCTCTATCCATAATGAAATACTGATCGGTCAGAATTTTAGCGAAATCCAGTTTTTGTTCTACTAAAAGAATACTCATATCTCTTTCAGCTACTAATTTCTTTAATACATCAGCTATTTCTAATGTAATTGATGGTTGAATACCTTCGGTGGGTTCATCCAGAATTAATAGTTGAGGCTTTCCAACTAATGCCCGGGCAATGGCCAGTTGCTGTTGTTGTCCGCCACTCAGATTTCCGCCCATACGGTTTCTGAATGTTTTTAGAATTGGGAATAAGGAATAAATCTCATCTTCATCAAATGTTTTCGGCCCCGACGGCAGGGCTTCTGTACCAATAAGGATATTCTCATAAACGGTAAGTTTAGGAATGATTTCCCTTCCTTGAGGAACATAACCAATTCCTCTTTGTGCACGTTTATAAGTCGGATAACTCTTTATATTATCCTCATTAAACTGAATATCTCCTTCAGTCGTTTTTAGTAGTCCCATAATAGTGCGCATCAGAGTCGTTTTGCCAACACCATTGCGTCCCATTATTGTAGTTACCTCTTTGCGTTTTACCTGCATATCTACACCCCATAAAATAGTGCTTTGTCCATAGGCGGCATGCAGATCTTTAGTTTCAAGTATTTTATTCATAACGATCAGGCTTGTTTCATATTTCTCATTTGCGCTGAATCCGGTGCGCCCAGATAGCAGTCAATTACACTCTTATCATTCTTTACCTGCTGGAAAGAACCTTCTGTCAGAATAGAACCGCGTACCAGTACAGTTACTTTATCTTTAGCAATCTGTTCTACAAAATGCATATCATGTTCGATAACGATGACGCCGCGTCTTTTACCAAGTTCAATCAGCAATTCACCAGTCTTTTCGGTTTCAGAGTCAGACATGCCGGCAGCGGGTTCGTCAATCAAAAGTAATTCCGGATCCTGAAGGAGAACAATAGCTATCTCCAGCCATTGTTTTTGTCCGTGCGATAAAGAACCAGCCATAGTCTTTAGCTCGTTATCAAGATTAACCAGTTCGGCTACTTCGTATATTTTTGCTCTTTGTTCTCCTGAAAGACTAAAGAATATCGATGAAAATACATTCTTATTGCATTTTAGTCCGAGCAGCATATTATCGAATACCGTTAGTCCATCGAATACGGTAGGTTTCTGAAACTTACGTCCAACACCCATATGATTGATTTCTATTTCGGATTTACCGATTAACTCCTCACCATTAAAAATGGCCGTACCCTGATTGGGTTGAGTCTTCCCGCAGAGTACATCCATCATGGTCGATTTACCTGCGCCATTTGGTCCGATGATGACACGAAGCTCCTTATCTGCTAAATCGAATTTATGTAGATTAAGAGCGACCACTCCACCGAATGTTACTGTCAGATTACGTATTTTCAACATATTTTTTGCGTTTAAAGAACAACCATTTTTTATTCAATCTCCATTTTAATCCAATAGAAGCGATAAGTCCGAGTATACCTTTCTTCATATAAAGCACCGTGATGATATAGAGTAAACCAAGGATGTATGGCCATGCTTCAGGCATCAGTGAAGTGAAAATACTGTATAGCATATTCACGATTAGGGCTCCGATTATTGCACCCTTTAGATTTCCACGACCGCCCAATGCTACCCAAATCAACATTTCGATTGATGCGCGTACACTCATTCGCCCCGGTGTAACAATACCTGTTTGTGGTAAATACA
Source organism: uncultured Bacteroides sp. (assembly GCA_947074195.1). Lineage (GTDB taxonomy): Bacteria > Bacteroidota > Bacteroidia > Bacteroidales > Bacteroidaceae > Bacteroides. The sequence continues at coordinate 47,616 of CAMTOS010000003.1, read as the reverse complement.
ACATGCCGGCTACCACTGCGATTAATGCACCGATAATGAAGATGGCAGTTTGATACTGAACCACCTTGTAGCCTGTAAATCGCAGGCGGGATTCACTATCTCTGATCCCTACCAGAACTTTCCCGAATTTGGATTCCGTAAGTTTTTTCGAAAGAAAGAATATTACTCCCAGCATAATTACAGTGAATATGTATAAACCAAGTTTCACATTATCTGCACGGAGATCCAGTCCAAGCAGAGTAGGGAAGTTTGTCAACCCGTTTGATCCACCCAGCATGGTTTCATTTCTTGAAAAGAGTAAGAACATAGCCCAGGCCAAAGCTTGAGTTATAATTGCAAAAAATACTCCTTTAATGCGACGGCGGAAAATAAAATAACTGATGAAGCCGAATCCTATACTGATAATAATACAAGCTATGACAGTACCTGTAAAAGTTTCGAATGGTTTCCAGAAGAAAGGGAGTGTGGTTACATTATTCCATGTCATAAAGTCGGGGACCGTTTGTCCTGCTGGCAGATTGCTTAATGTCATAAACATTCCTATACCATATGCACCAAGACAGAAGAAAAATGCCTGACACATGGTCATTATCCCTGTATATCCCCAAATGAGATCTACGCCGATTGCTGCAATGGCAAAGCAAAAATAGCGTCCCCATAAGGTCATGGTATTGATATCTACCCATCCCATCAAATTGGCTGCCGGAAGTAAAATCAGGAATGCCAGTAAGAAAAGTATATAGTTTAATTTCTCTTTTTCCATAATAATTCCTGTTTTGATTAATCTTCACCAATTCGTCCTTTATCGGCAAACAAACCTTTTGGGCGATACTGTAAGAATACGATGATAAGTACTAATATTAAAACTTTTCCGTAAACGGCTTCAAATGGTACTTCGAATGCTTTCGAAAGTACACCTATGCCAAGACCGGATACAACACAGCCTGCAAGTTTGCCTACACCGCCAGTTACAACTACAAGGAATGAATCGACCACATAAGTTTGTCCCATATCCGGAACCACATTACCTATAAGAGTCACCGCACATCCGGCTACACCAGCCAAACCCGAACCAAGCATAAATGTAATCATATCGGTCTTTTTGGTCGATATACCTACACAGGCACTCATGTTTCTGTTTTGAGTAACCGCACGTATCTTTACACCCAGGCGTGATTTTTGAAATACAAGATAAACGGTGGTGAAAATCACGATGGTCAGCCCCATGATGAATAAGCGGTTATAAGGAAGAATCATCCCTTCGGATATTTCCCATCCTCCTGATAGTATTGCGGGTGATTTAACGGTGGTCAAATCGCCAAAAATAGTTCTGGCAAGTTGTATCATGATTAAACTAATTCCCCATGTGGCTAAAAGGCTTTCAAGTGGACGGCTGTACAAATGTCTGATAACTAATCTTTCAACTATTAATCCAATCAGTGCAGTTGTCAGAAATGCAAATGGGAGTGATAAGAAAAATGACCAGTCGAACATCGATGCCGGGAATATCTTTTCGAATAACTGTTGCATACAATAAGTCGTATATGCACCCACCATCATAAATTCCCCGTGTGCCATGTTAATGATTCCGGCTAAACCATATATGATGGAAAGTCCAAGTGCACTGAGAATAAGTATGCTTCCAAGACTAATGCCACTGAACAGATTCTGGTAAATATGATTGTTGCGTTCAGCAAGATCCCAATGGGCGATTTGCTTTTTTACTTTGCTTCTGTTTGATTTACTGATATCATTCCGTTCAAGATAAATATGTAACAACTGATGCACACTTATCGATTTATTTGCAAGGAAATAGTCAATAGCTGCAGACTGCTCTTCTGCATTATCTCCGAGTAACTCTAATGTATAAAGAGTTTCCTGAGCTGTTGCTCTGACAGATTCTGTTTTTTCTTTAGCTATAGCCTCCTTTACCAAAGGCAGCCATTTAATTTCTTTTCTTTCTGTAATTTGTTTATAAGCTGTACTTCGGGTTTCTTCTGATACACTGTTCAGATTAATCAACGGAATAAGATTAGTGAAAAGAACTCTCTCTTTTCGCGATAATTTAATCTGCTCCAGATGAGTGATATCGAGGGGCTTTTCTGTCTTTATATATTCGGGGAAAAGATAATAGCTTTCTCCGTTCGTCATTGTAATCGCTTCTCTGTCCTGATAGACATAAAGTCTGTTTTCCAGAGCTGCTTCAAGAAATGGGAATATGCTATCTGTATCATGCTGGCTCAGATAACTCCAGGCCGGTGTTGTCTTTTCACCGTCTCTGCTCAGAATGTCGGCGATCGCCTGATCGACCGACATTATCTGTGCAAAGCAAGGACAAAAGAATGTGATACAGATTATAACCCATGTTATTCTAAATCGCATAATAATACCTTTATAATAAATGTTCTTTTAATTGCTGTATTCGCTGAAAGGCTGAGGCTCAATTAAATCACCGGTGTGGCTGATAATATCGAACTGTCCATCAGGTCTGATTTCACCGATAACTGCTGCTTTTGCCAAGTGATGATTATCCGCATGCATTTTTACAGTTCCTGCAGGAGAGTCAATTTCAAGATCTGCTAATGCTGCGATCACCTTATCTACATCAAAAGAGCCAGCTTTCTCTACAGCGCTTTTCCATAAGTAAAGACCTGTATACGACCAGCAAATCGGATCATCAGTTACACGTTCAGCACCACCGGGAAGTTTATTCTCAGCGCAGAACTTCTTGAAGTTTTCAGTGAACTTATAATTCTCAGGAGTTTTATGAGACTGGAAATAGTTCCATGCTGCTAAATGGCCAATCAGGAATTCTGTATCCATTGCTCGTAATTCATCTTCTGCCACTGAAAAAGCCATGATAGGGCATGAACCTGAACTTAACCCCTGGTTAGCAAATTCTTTATAAAAAGGTACATTGCTGTCACCGTTAATCGTACTCAATACACATGCATTTCCGCCCATAGCGAAACGTTTAATTTTTGAGACGATAGTCTGATAATCCTGATGATGGAATGGAGTATATTCTTCAATGATATTTTCTGCAGGAATTCCCTGTGCCAGCAAATAGTTTTTCAGGATTGAATTGGCTGTACGTGGAAATACATAGTCTGTACCAAGCAGGTAGAATTTCTTATATGCACCGCCTTCATCACTCATCAGATATTCTGCCGCAGGTATTAACTGCTGATTTGGTGTAGCACCAGTATATATAATATTTGGAGAACACTCCTGGCCTTCATACTGTACAGGATAGAAAAGCAGACCATTATATTCTTCAAATACAGGTAGAACAGATTTACGTGATACTGATGTCCAGCAACCAAATACTGCTTTTACTTTATCCTTACCCAATAATTCTTTTGCCTTTTCTGCAAACAAATCCCAGTCAGATGCCGGATCCACAATTTTTGGAACAACTGTTTTACCCAAAACGCCACCATTTGCATTGATTTCATCAATACCCATTAACAATACGTCGCGAAGAGATACCTCTGAAATAGCCATTGTACCACTTAGTGAATGTAATATACCAATTTCAACGATACTGTCATTTGATGTATCTGTAGAGGCTACTTTATCCGAACTTTTATTCGATGAACAACTGCTGTTAAAGCCTAATACCGAACAGCCTATTACTGCTGCCATAACCGATTTAATAACTAATTTCTTCATAACCTTAATTTTTTAATTATTAATGAGTATATCCTGTAATGATTTAGATTTATTCAATTTAGAAATAACACAACTGTACCTGTAGCCATATCTGACCAAATGTTTTATTGGTCGTATTCCCACTTTCAGTCAGTAAGTTTTTATTCATAGCTATATAAGACAGTCGTACATTAGCTTTATAACCTTGAAAGAAATAGTTTAAGCCACCGCCATATACATTTGTTGTGCCCAGCTTATCATGAGTATCTTGTCTTTCGAATTTTATCCAGGGCTGAAGTTTTACCTTTCTGAAATAATAGCCTAATTCACAAAACCAGATATTTTGTTCCGGTATCAATTCTGCAAAAGAATATTTAGCGTCATAATTGGAACCGCCATTCAGATAAGAGTATGCCACATTAGCTGTAATCGAACCGCATTTGCCTAAGGGTTGATCAATAAACATATCCGCTCCCATACCTACGTATGTACCTTGTTTGTCAATACCTCCACCAAAAGTAAATACATTATATTCACCAAGTGAAGTACCACAATATGGGTCAATATCTCTCAGATTGTATTCTGCGCGGGCTGTTACACGGAAAGGTTTATTTTTAGTATTCTCGAAAGTACGTCTTCCGTCAAATACACCCAATCTGTATTTTAGTTTATTTTCAATAATCCCACCCGAAAGATTCACGCCAATATCCCGACCGCAATCATTCTGTAAGGGTGATTCCTGATTCATATTATATGGATACTGAAAGTAGCTAAAATCATTTGCCATAAGTGTTGAGGCCGTTTGCAGACCATTACGATTGTATGAAACCAGCATTTTACCCGCTGAAACGGTAAGCCAATCGAAAAACTTATGATCATATTGAAAATCAAGCACTTTAATACTTGCTGCTTTATCAGGAAAAGGTCCGATACCTGCTGTAATCTCAGTTTCGGCAAATACGTAATCGCGTTTAGTGAATTGTACTTCAAACATCAGGCGTGCACGATAAAGGTTTGCGCCCATTCCCCAATTTTTTGATCCCTCAGTAAGTTCGCTACTTCCGAAATCATTCTGCTGTGCATATAAATACGCATGTGCCAGAAGCCCTATATTAACTTTAGGTTTCTTTTCCTGTGCAATTGCAGGTAGAAACATCATTAATCCCAATACCAATCCAGTGAGTTTAGTTTTAAAGTTATATCCCATAAATCTTTGCTTTAAAATGGTTACTAATACTTCATGAAAGAATCATTGGCCTTTGATTACGTACGCAAAGTAAAAGATAATATTTTAAATAACAAAACAAAAAGAAATATAAATAGAAAAAATAAAAGAATAAAGATTGAAATAATGATGTAAAATAGGCATAAAGATACGCTAAAAGCGTTAGTAAAAGCAAAAAGATATAGTTGTTGTGGTGTGGTTTATTACTACGTAGGTACGTATAACATTATAGCCTTTCTTTTATTATTGTAGTCTAATAAAAGAAAGGCTATAATGCACTTTATATTAATAAGATTATTGCTATAGGGCGGGTAATACAGACATAAAAAAACAAAAAAGGATGCCCTGAGGCATCCTGCTATTTCTCTAAAAGATCTTTTAAAAATGTATCGAGCTCTTTATCAAGCCCTTTTAATAATTCATCATGAATGAACATTGTATCGTCATCAACCAGAAGTAAATCAGAAATCGTTTCTTTTTCTTCATCTACTAATACAAACGAATACGGTTTCAGAATGGGAAGTTTATCGAAGATGCCTTCTTCCTGGAGTTTTAAAAGTGTGGAACGAAGTTCGTGTTCTACATCGTTGTAGAAATTGTCACCATCAAAATTAATCCATTCATTAATAATTGTGTGTGCCAGATCATTGTCTTCATCATCAAAAAGATATAACTCCCCGGTATTCTGATTGGGTTGTAAATGAATATCCGTTACAATGGTCTGCCCGTTGGCATGTTCAAAGTAATTGATACCATTTCTGATAGCCAGTTCAATTGATGATTTTGACTGTTGACAAAGTTTCATTATTTTTCCTCCGTAAAATTATGAATCAAAGGTAGAAAAAAAAATATCAATAGTGATATAAAGTACTAAAAATTGTCGTTATGACGCTGCATTTGTAGAATCAGTTTTGGTAATGCTGCTTCTCTGACACTCAATTCATTGCTATACAACGCAAAAAAGTGATAATAGGGAATACTGAAGAAAGAGGCTGCCCTTTCCTGTCCTGATGGATTGCCATAAATCTCAAATGCTATATCGCGCGCTTTGTTTATCCATGTAAGGGCTTCAGTAATTTCATCCTTCATTTCATAATAAACTGCAATGTTGTTGGCACACCACATCTTCTTCTTCTCACTTTTGGTTGACTCAAATTCCTTTATCCAAAGTGAGTATGCTTCGTCCCAATTATTTTTTCGTACGTTATATCCCGCATCTCTCAGATGCACAGATCCACCATTGAAAATTGTGCGTGTTACGCTCTTCCAGTGTGGAATAAGGTATGGCACAGCAATAGTTCCGGCAAATTGTGAACCCTCCTGTGTCATGCGTTTATAATTGATAAGGTTGGCACGGGCTGATTCTTCGTTTGCTCCGTATCCTTCCCAAAAGATGCTGTCCTGAGCGATATATTTCACGATAGGTTCACTTCTTCTTTCTGAATAGATATTGATGAAGCTATAGGCTTTCATATCAGCTGTAATCTGATGTGCATTCCATTCGGGTCTGTAATATAACTTCTGGTCTAGTTTCAACAGAATATCTTCCATCGATATAATAAAATCTACATCAAGTTCATCGGTAAGCTGTCTTACTTCGGCAGATGTCAGAAACGATTCACGAAATCCCGCATCATTCGCACGAAGAGCAGAATCACATATAATTACCTCATCGAAGTAATTAGTTAGCGCAACCGTTTCTGCAAGTGATAATGCTGCTACAGATGCATCTGCAGGAAGAGTGCCGACAGAATCGTTTTCAACTTTGGGTACATTGTTTACAATTCCAACTTTGCGGAATTCCAGGGGAAAAGTAATTTCAGCAGGAACCATATAATCGATAGATACCTGTTCGTATGTCTGACATGAAAATAGTGCAAGACAAGATAGCAGCAAGAGGAATTGTTTTCTCATAGCTATATGTTTATATAAGATATAGTTTTCGGATACAAAAATAAATGCTCTGCACAGAATATCACTGTACAGAGCATTATTTATTTATAATTAATAGACGAAATGTCTAAAAATATAGTCTTACATACCTTTTCCGTGGCAACTTTTGAACTTTTTACCACTACCACAAGGGCAAGGCTCATTACGTCCCGGAGTTTTATCAGCACGAATCGGTTCGCGTTTTGCTTCACGTGTATCACGTTGTGCAGCGGCTGTCTGATTAGGGTCGCTAAGATCTGCTTTATGCTCAGTATACTGAGGTTTGTTTCTTGGCATTTCACTTGCAGCAGCTGCAACTTTCACATTAGGAATATCTGCTGCAGGTCTTTGAGCGGGAGCCTGTTGAGGAGCTTGTTGAGCAGCAGACGCTTCGTTTTCCTGTGGTGCACGTGGAGGTGCAACAGGAATCTGACCACGCATCAAAATAGAAATCGTATCGGTATTGATTTTCTGAACCATTGTATCGAATAGAGTTACAGATTCAAGTTTGTAGATCAATAACGGATCTTTCTGCTCATAACTTGCATTTTGTACAGAATGTCTCAATTCATCGAGTTCACGAAGATTTTCTTTCCATGATTCATCGATAATATGAAGCAAGATGCTCTTCTCAAAAGATTTTACTACTTCCTTACATTCTGATTCGAATGCTGTTTTCAGATTACATGAAATGTTATAAACACGTTTACCATCAGTAATTGGAATAAGAATACTTTCAAACTGTTGTCCCTGGTTTTCGAATACTTGCTTAATCACAGGATAAGCAATTGTCGAAATACGATCCATACGGCTTTTGAAGTTTGTCATAGCTGCATTGAATGTTAGCTCAACCAATGCATCCTTTTTCTTGCTACGGTATTCTTCTTCTGTAAACGGTGCATCCATAGCCAATACTTTAAGAATATCGAATTTGCATTCTTCATAATTGGCATTGTTAGTAATTGCAGATGCACAGCAATCCCAAATCATATTTACGATATCCATACCAACACGTTCACCCATCAATGCGTGACGACGTTTTGTGTAAACAACTGTACGTTGTTTGTTCATTACATCATCATATTCAAGAAGACGTTTACGAATACCGAAGTTGTTTTCTTCTACTTTTTTCTGTGCACGTTCAATAGAGTTTGAAATCATCTTGTGCTCGATCATTTCTCCATCTTTGAAGCCAAGTTTATCCATCACACCTGCAATACGGTCTGATGAGAACAGACGCATCAGGTTATCTTCAAGTGATACATAGAAGATAGATGAACCCGGGTCACCCTGACGACCGGCACGACCACGAAGCTGACGGTCTACACGACGAGATTCGTGACGCTCTGTACCGATAATGGCCAAACCACCAGCATCTTTCACTTCCTGACTAAGTTTGATGTCGGTACCACGACCCGCCATATTGGTAGCGATAGTCACCATACCTTTCAAACCTGCATTAGCAACGATGTCTGCTTCTTTCTGATGCAATTTCGCATTCAGTACATTGTGCTGAATCTTACGCATCGTAAGCATCTTGCTCAGCATCTCAGAGATTTCTACTGAAGTAGTACCTACCAGAACCGGACGACCTTCGCCAACCAGTTTCTCAATCTCTTCGATAACTGCTTTATATTTTTCGCGTTTTGTTTTGTAAACGCGGTCGTTCATATCAAAACGCGCAATCACACGGTTTGTAGGAATAACTACTACATCAAGTTTGTAGATATCCCAAAGCTCACCTGCTTCAGTTTCTGCTGTACCGGTCATACCCGAAAGTTTGTGGTACATACGGAAATAGTTCTGCAAAGTGATTGTTGCAAAAGTCTGTGTAGCCGCTTCAACTTTTACACGCTCTTTTGCTTCGATTGCCTGATGCAAACCATCAGAATAACGGCGACCATCCATGATACGGCCAGTCTGCTCGTCTACAATCTTCACCTGACCATCCATTACAACATACTGATCGTCTTTTTCGAACATGGCGTATGCTTTCAGAAGCTGGTTTACGGTGTGAACACGTTCAGATTTGATAGCATAATCGGCCATCATAGACTCTTTTCTTTCAAGTTTCTGCTCGTCGCTGTAATCAGCTTCATTTTCAAGTTCAGAAAGTTGTGCAGTGATATCAGGCAATACGAAGAACGAATGATCTTCGGTCTTACCACTAATCAGGTCAACACCCTTATCGGTAAGGTCAACACTGTTTATCTTTTCATCGATTACGAAGTACAATGGCTCAACAGCTTCAGGCATACGCTTGTTGTTTTGCTCCATGTAGATCTCTTCTGTTTTAAGCATACCCGACTTAATACCCGGTTCGCTTAAGAACTTAATCAATGCTTTGTTTTTAGGAAGTGCCTTATGGCTACGGAACAAACAAAGGAAGCCTTCTTCAACCTCTTTCTTGTCATCCGAAGCAATCAGACGTTTTGCATCAGTCAGATATTTTGTAGCTAAAGCTTTCTGAACTTCAAATAGCTTTTCTACCAGCGGACAGAACTGTTCGAACAACTGATCTTCTCCTTTTGGAACCGGTCCTGAAATGATAAGCGGAGTACGCGCATCGTCAATCAATACCGAGTCAACCTCATCGACAATCGCATAATTATGTTTGCGCTGAACCAAATCTTTCGGGCTGACTGCCATATTATCGCGCAGGTAATCGAAACCAAACTCATTGTTGGTACCGAACGTAATATCTGCCATATAAGCTTTGCGGCGTGCGTCAGAGTTAGGCTGATGTCTGTCGATACAATCCACGCTCAAACCATGGAACATATACAAAGGACCCATCCATTCCGAGTCACGTTTAGCCAGGTAGTCATTTACCGTAACTACATGTACACCATTACCGGTAAGTGCGTTAAGGAAAACAGGAAGTGTTGCCACAAGCGTTTTACCTTCACCCGTTGCCATTTCGGCAATTTTACCTTTATGAAGCACTGTACCACCAAATAGCTGTACATCGTAGTGAACCATGTTCCATTTGATTTCATTACCACCGGCTATCCAGTGATTCTGATAAATCGCTTTATCATCTTCGATGCGTACAAAATCTTTAGTAGCCGCCAAATCACGGTCAAAATCTGTAGCAGTAACTACGATTTCTTCGTTTTCAGTAAAACGGCGTGCTGTATCTTTTACGATAGAAAATGCAACCGGCATTACTTCATCCAGTGCAGTTTCGTAAATCTCAAGAATTTCTTTTTCAAGTTTATCGATTTCGCTGAAGACACCTTCGCGGTCTTCGATTTCAAGGGTTTCGATTTTAGCTTTCAGCTCTTCAACTTTAGCTCTTTCCTCGGTTGCCGAATCAAAAATAAATGCTTGTAGTTCTTTGGTTTTAGCACGAAGCTCATCATTGCTCAGCTTTTGTATTTCCGGATATGCGGCTTTCACCTTGTCTACCCAGGGCTGAATTTCTTTCATATCACGCTTCGATTTATTACCGAAGATCGCGCTTAAAAAATCATTAAATCCCATTGTATATTGTTTTTATTATTTTATTTGTTTTGAATGATCGTAATCATCTTATTTTAAAATCTCGAGCGGCATAGATTTCGATGCATTGGGTGCCCGAATGCGCAGAGTCCGTGCAAGTGTTGGCGCAATGTGATCGACCGTTACAGGAGATTCATTTTGCTCGGCTTTCACCTGATGGCCAAAGAAAATCACCGGCATTGGAATATATCCGCTGCGAACCACTTTGTTTTGTAGTGGATGACTATCATCAACCACTTTCCAGCCCGGAAGACAATTTATAACCAAATCTCCCGAACGTTTTCTATGAAATCCATTGCGAATCAGTTCATTTTGCGGACTCCATGAACCAAGTAATATCTGATTTTGTGAATAAGCTTCGTTTACACCACTGAATTGCATTAGGAATTCAGTCGATTTTTCTTGTACGTCTTTTAAAGAAAGCTGTTTCTGCTCAATAAGTTTGTGGTTCAGGTAAAGCTGCTGATCGTAATACGCTTCAACATATTTGCCTTCACCATAAGTAGCCATTAAGAACATATTCAGTAACCCGGCACAACGGTTCAGGTAAAAAGTACCTGTCGGAATACGATAAATACCCAGATCGCTGGCGTCAGAATCAGTATATCCGGTAGAAGTGATACATATTAAAACCTGATGAAGCCCGATCTTACGGTCGAGCATCTCTAAAAGTTCTGCAATGTTTCTATCGAGTCTCACATATGCGTCCTGTAGTTCCATGGCGCATTCCTGAGTCGGTTTGTTCATATAATTACCTGCGTAATACGTCAGTGCCAGCAGGTCGGTAATATCATCTTTTCCAAGATTTGTATTGTTCAGAAACTGTTTTACCAAAAGATTGACCTCTTCATTGGCAAAAGGAGTCGTGATAAAACGGCGATATTTATTATTGCGGTCATCGTCCAGTTTATACTTAAAGGTAATGTCGCGCCATTCCGGAAGATAAGTATATTTATCGGGGGAATAAACAGGAGTCCATGAATTACCGTTCATTCGCATATCAATACCGTCTTTCTCGTTATACTGATTCAGCCACCATGGGAAATCTGTATAATAAGTAGAGCCGCACCATTTACCCGTGTTCGGATTGATCCAGTATGCACCATCAGCGCAATGTCCGGCAGAAAGAATAGCTGCGTCACGATTTGGCGCAATCGAATAAATCAGCGCCTTATTGCGGGTAGCAATTTTCAGCTCATCAGCCACAGTCGATGATAAAAGCAATACAGGAGAGCTGTTCTCAGTCGTGTAGTTGCCCAAATATTCAGTATCATCCACACAACTGACAGGACGAAGCGTGTTACGATCCATCCACCTGTTGGCTATAATTCCGTGCACAGAAGGAGTGGTTCCTGTATAAAAAGAAGCAATAGCCGATGAACGGTCTACATTGTCAAAATCGTAACCGGCATTTTTATAGACGTTGCCATCGCGCAGCAAACGCTTAAAGCCCTTCTCGCCATACAGCGGAGAGAAAGTCTCTAAATAATCGGTTCGTAATTGATCAATTGTAACTGTAACTACTAATTTGGGAGCAGCTTGTTGAGTCTGAGCATGTAGTCCGGAAATCGTTAGTACAGCAAATATGGAAGTTAATATTCCTTTCATTAGTTCTTTTTATACGTCAATATCAGATTACTCACACAACGAGTGAGCAAACAGAGTGCCAAAGGTACGACAGCAAAATCAAATCTCTGTGGTATTATGGGAAAAAGCACTATAAAAAGTGTTAAAACCAATGCGTTTAACGCTAAATACCAGCTTCTTTTTCCTTTACGAACATCGCGGATAATGAATGGCAGAAAGATTAACTCTCCGGGATGAAAAACAAAAAGCATGTAATTGCTGCTAACGGCCGGATGCTCTGAAAAGAGTGCCAGGAATGCCAGAACGCAACCCACCACACCTGCAACAAAGAAGATCACGAGGTCCAGTCCCCAAAGTCCTTTTCTTTTTCGTATACCATATATAGTAGCAATAAGTACGATAATGAATAATGTGGAAAATGCAACCATCGGAGTGATTATTGTGCCAATATTTTCAATAAAGGTTGGCGGCTCTGCCAGTCCTTCTGCATCGACTATAGTCTGAAAATCGGTGACAAGTCGTCTCGATGTGCTATCATTTTCAATATACGCATCACCAAAAGCTTTTTCTAAGTAAAATGGGATAAACATCATCTGACGTTCAGTGATGGGAAGGTCTGCTTCGGCTCCTACGCACAGGTCAATACCAAATTGCCCCCACGGACTACCCGGAGTGTATTGGTGAATCAAATCTCTGAAAGAGCGTGTTTCACCTTCTGGTACCAGGTTCTGATAGATGATGTCTCCATTAATACTCTTTTCTATAATATCACGCGGGCGGGTAGCGCAATTGTCATAAAAGAAATTATAACGATAAACGCGGTTCTCGGGGCGACTGTTTTCTTCGAGAAGATCGAACAGCCTCTTTTTCTCATCCGGAGTAAGGTCGAGCGTCTGTTGCCATACATCTCTGCCAAAATATTCATATTCCCAGCGAAAGTTTTCGAAAGGTTGTACACCTAACTGATAATCAGTTTCTCCTAATGAAAAACGGAGGATAAAGTTTGGTGTATTAAAGCTGAACAGACCATAGTTGAAAACCACATCCAGGCCCCGCTGTGGATGTTCGTAGCGAATGGCCGTATGGCCAAACAGTGAATAAATAGGAGTGCCCGGCGCGCAGGTCAGCAAACTGATCCGTACAGAATCATCTGCAGGCACATTCGTGGCCATGCTTTTTATATGGAATAAACTGAATGCTATGATTAAAAGTAAAAATCGGATGGATTTCATTTTGAATTGGGTGATTCTTGCTTGAGTTAAGATTATAGTTATAAATATGCTGCCACAAATATATGGCTAATTTTAACGATGAGTACGTTAAACGAATCTTTTTTTAGTTTCATTCCTATAAATAGCGTGCTGCCGAAGTTGTACGGGATAATTATGACTATAACACTGATTTATTGGCAAGCCTTTAAGAACATGGTGCATAGCGCTCTGCACTAAACTGCATAACGCTGTGCAGAAAAGTGCATAGCGCTATGCACCGAAAAGAACTTAAATGTTTGATAAATTGATGTTAAACGGACATCTGACAAGTGAGTTTGGTATGAGATTTGCTTTTTATTCATCAAAGCGATCATTGAAATTATGTAGATGATATCTGTCAGGTTTTACATTTTGTTTAAACTTTTAATCAATATATTTACTTTGATTTTGGAAAGAAATGTTATTACTTTCATTTTTATATCTATCTTTGTACCGATAATATAGATTTATTATTGATGAATTTAATTATTGATATAGGTAATACAGTTGTTAAACTTGCTGCATTCGATGAAAAACAGGTACATGAAGTATTTTTTGATTCAACGCGACAAGTCGAAAACTGGCAAAGTTTTATACAGAAATATCATTTCACTAAAGTAATGATATCAAGTGTTGTTTCGCTTTCAGAGCAAATGGTTTTATTTTTTGATTCATTAAATATTCCCGTATCGTATTTGAACGCCGCTACACCTCTTCCGATTACAAATCTTTATAAAACTCCTCAAACTCTGGGTTATGACCGGATTGCTGCTGTGGTTGGGGCAAATGAACTTAAACCTGCACACAATCTGCTTGTTATTGATGCCGGAACATGTATTACATATGATTTTATAGACAGCAAAAGCTGTTATCACGGAGGCAATATTTCGCCGGGACTGAACATGCGTTTTAAGGCTTTGCATGAGTTTACCGGTAAACTTCCGTTAATAACCGCTGAAGGTGAAAGTATGTTTCTTGGCAATACAACAGAGACTGCAATCAGAGCAGGAGTATGGCAAGGTATAAATTTCGAGATTGAAGGCTATATCTTAAAAATGCTGGATAAATATCCTGATCTTTTTGTATTTTTAACGGGAGGCGATACATTTTCTTTTGATGATAGCATAAAAAGTGTCATCTTTGCAGATAGATTTTTAGTATTGAAAGGATTAAATAGAATATTAAACTTTAATAATGGTAGGATTTAAACAAACACTTTGCGCATTGATGTTAATCTTTTTTGCAGGTACTGCAATAGCGCAAAATAATACAAACTCCCCTTATACACGATACGGCTATGGTGACTTGTCTAACCAGAGTTTTGGTAACAGCAGGGCAATGGGTGGAATCGCTTACGGTCTTCGTGATAACTCTCAGATTAATCCTCTGAATCCTGCCTCTTATACAGCTGTAGATTCATTAACCTTTCTTTTTGAAGGTGGTTTGAGCATGCAAAATGATAATGTCAGTGATGGTTTGGTAAAACTGAATGTGAAAAATTCGAGTTTAGACTACATTGCAATGCAGTTCAGATTATTTAAGCAACTTGCATTTACGGCCGGACTTCTGCCTTATTCTAATGTAGGATATAATGTGTCTCATACATCAACTGAAACGGCTACATCGCCCGCTTATACAAAGCAGGTATATGGTGAAGGTGGTACACACCAGGCTTTTGCCGGTTTAGGTGTTAAAATCATTCCAAATCTGTCTGTTGGTGTAAATGCTTCTTTTTTCTGGGGTAATATATCTCGTTCACTGGTTATGATTTATCCTTCATATCCTTCTGTTTCAGGCTCGGGAACAACCATTCCTTCATATACAGAATATACAAGAACTGAGATTCGCAGTTATAAACTTGATTTCGGTATTCAGTATACACAACCAATCGGTGAGAAGCATAAGGTAACTGTTGGTGCAGTATTTTCGCCCGGACATCATTTACATAATACAGGCTATGTTAGTACAGCTACCAGTGTAACAACAACAACTGATACTATTGCAACTTTTGGTTTGCCTGATAGTTATGGTGGTGGTTTAACATATGTTTACGATGATCGTTTAACTATTGGTGCAGATTATACTTACCAGAAATGGGGTGATGTAACATATATGAATCAGCCAAATGCATTTTGTGACCGTACTAAAATTTCTGTTGGTGCAGAATATCTGCCATCGCGAATGGCAAAAACGTATATGGGTTTAATAAGATATCGTATTGGTGGTTATTACAATACACCTTATTATAAAACAGAACTTGGTCAGAGAGCATCGAGAGAATTCGGACTTACTTGTGGTTTGGGATTACCTGTTCCACGTTCACGTTCAGTGATTAGTATTACCGGACAGTATGTTCATGTTAAGGGTTTACAACCAGGAATGGTTAATGAAAATATATTAAAACTGAGTATCGGTATTACATTTAATGAGCGTTGGTTCTTTAAACGTAAAGTGGATTAATTTCACAGACCGCTATAATAAAGCTAATAATTCAATTAAACTAAAATAAGAAAGATACAATGAAGATGAAAATGTTTATAGCTGCAATTGCCGTATTGGGTAGTGCAAGTGTGGCGATGGCTCAAAACAGTGATTGTAACGCGAATAGTAGTGTTGCGCGCGAAGCTGTAAAAGCTGGCAATTTTAAAGATGCATACGAACCTTGGAAAGTTGTTATTGAAAACTGTCCTACTCTTCGTTATTATACTTTTACTGATGGTTTTGCTATTTTGAAGAATTTCCTTGAAACAAATGGCAACAAAAGCTCTGCAGAATATCAGCAATATTTCAATGAATTGATGGATCTTCACGATAAACGTATTCATTATATTCCTGAATTTCTTGCAAAAGGTACTAAAGTATTGTCTACTGATGCCGCTCTTGGTGGTAAAGCATTAGATTATATTCAATATGCTCCTAACGTTGATGTTAACCAGGCTTATAACTGGTTAGGTCAGTCAATGGCTGCAGAAAAAACAAACTCTTCTGCAAACGTTATTTTCTATTATCTTGATATGTCTGCAAGAAAATTGAAACAAGATGAAAAACATAAAGAAAAATTCATCAATGACTATTTAATGACTGCAGAACTTGCTGATCAGGCTATTGCTGAAGAAACAGATGCAAGAAAGAAAACTGCGATGACTACTATCAGACAAAATCTTGATGGTCAGTTTATTAATAGTGGTGCTGCTACTTGTGAATCTCTTCAGGAAATTTATGCTCCTAAAGTGGAATCAAGCCAGAATGATCTTGCTGCATTGAAAGAGATCGTACGTATTATGACAATCATGGGTTGTCGCGATAGCGAAGCTTATCTTGATGCATCTTTATATGCTTACAGAATTGAACCAAGTGTAGACGCTGCTTTGGGTTGTGCGAATGCTGCATACAAAAAAGGCGATACTGATGGTGCTATCAAATTCTTTGACGAAGCTATCGAAATGGAAACAGACAACGTGAAAAAAGCTGATATGGCTTACAAAGCTGCTCAGGTATTGTCACTTGCAAAACGCCTTTCTGCTTCAAGAAGTTATGCTAACAAAGCAATCAGCTTCAATCCTAACTATGGCGCACCTTATATTCTTATCGCATCATTGTATGCCGGTAACTATAAATGGACAGATGAAGCTGCATTGAACAAATGTACTTTCTTCCTTGCAATTGATAAACTTCAACGTGCTAAAGCTGTTGATTCAAGTGTGACAGAAGAAGCTAATAAGTTGATCCAGAGCTATAGAGCTTATACTCCGGAAGCAAAAGACCTGTTTATGTTAGGTTACAAAACCGGTGATAATATTTCTATCGGTGGCTGGATTGGTGAAACAACAACAATTCGCTAATAAACTATATGTCTGAGAAACAGAAAAGTTTTATACATTTCAGAAATATGAGCATAACAATTGTCTTCGCGGCAATTGTTATGCTCATATTCTTTGCTTCATGTGGCAAAGAGAAAAAATATACGGGTGAAGCCATTGAAGAACGCGATTCTATGCCGGCTATGATTACCTATGATGTCGAAACATTTATTTCAGATTCGGGAGTGGTACGATATAAAGTACTTGCCGATGAATGGCAAATTTTCGACCGTCGAAAACCTTCTTACTGGGCTTTCGAAAAAGGAATGTATATGGAACAATTTGATTCGCTTCATAACGTTGAAGCAAGTATAAAAGCCGACACTGCTTATTATTATGATCGCCAGCGCCTATGGAAACTTATAGGTAATGTAGAGATTGAAAATCAGAAAGGTGAACGTTTTAATACAGAGCTTCTCTACTGGAACCAGGTAAATGAAAGGGTTTATTCTGATCGTTTTATACGAATAGAACAACCTGACAGAATTATAGAAGGTGAAGGTTTTGATTCGAATCAACAGTTAACAGTTTATCAGATACATAATATTAAAGGTATTTTTTACGTTGATGAAGAACAGACTTCTGCTCAGCCTCAGTCTGCAACCGGAAATGACGATGATAATCCGGATTCTGCAGAAAAAAGTGGGAGTGGTTTGAAAATAGATGAAAAGGTCAAACTTGATGAACCTGTAAAAGCTCAGGAACCGATAAAATCCAATGAAACAAAACGTTCTGATGAACCGGTAAAAGCGGTCGAAATGATGCAATTGCAGCAAGATCGTAATTAACTTTGCTCCTCAGAGATAACCCGTTAAAATAAACTATGAACACTATTATATTCCTTTTGATAACCATGGCATTGTCTGCTTTCTTTTCGGGAGTAGAAATTGCTTTTGTTTCAGTCGATAAACTTCGCTATGAAGTAGATCGCCGCAAGGGGATATCTTCTCGTATCTTATCTGTATTCTTTAAGAATCCCAACAACTTTATTTCGGCCATGCTGGTGGGCAATAATATTGCTCTTGTTATTTATGGTATTCTGATGGCAGAAATTATCATGAATAGTTTTCTCTACTATTTTATACCAGATGGTTTCTTGATGGTATTAGTACAAACCGTCATTTCTACACTGATTATTCTGGTAACAGGCGAATTCCTTCCTAAAACACTGTTTAAAATCAATCCTAACCTGATTTTAAATATCTTCGCCGTTCCTTTATTTATATTTTATATCATTCTTTACCCTTTTTCGAAATTTACATCGGGCATATCTTATCTGATTTTTAAATTATTCGGAATGAAAATCAATAAGGAAGCTACTGATAAGGCATTTACAAAAGTAGATCTTGATTATTTCGTACAGAATAGTATTGAAAATTCTACAAAAGAAGAAGATATTGATACTGAAGTGAAGATCTTTCAGAATGCTCTCGATTTCTCGAGTATTAAAATCAGAGATTGTATTGTGCCGCGTACAGAGGTTGTTGCAATCGATTTGACTTCGGATATAAATGAGCTTAAGAATAAGTTTATTGAATCGGGGATATCTAAGATTATCGTTTATGACGGTAATATAGATAATGTAGTGGGGTATATACATTCTTCTGAAATGTTTCATTATCCGGCCAATTGGCACGATTCAATCAAAGAAGTTCCGATAGTCCCTGAAACCATGTCGGCCAATAAACTGATGAAGCTATTTATGCAACAAAAGAAAACGATTGCTGTAGTAGTTGATGAGTTTGGCGGAACAGCCGGTATTGTATCACTTGAAGACCTTGTTGAAGAAATCTTCGGAGATATTGAAGACGAACATGATAATGTAAACTATATATGTAAGAAGATTTCTGATAACGAATTTTTATTATCAGCACGACTTGAAATTGAAAAAGTAAATGATATGTTTGATCTTGAACTACCTGAGTCTGACGACTATCTGACTATTGGTGGTTTGATACTTAACCGCTATCAAAGCTTTCCGAAATTACATGAAATTGTCGATATTGATAAATATCAATTCAAGATAATTAAAGCGACGCCTACAAAAATCGAATTAGTACGTTTGAAAATCATTGAATAAATGCCATATACCCGCATTTTTTTCAACAAGGAACAAATCTATATTCGCATTTTTTGTATCTTCGTGCGCTCAATCATATGAAATACAAAATAATAATAAACAAATAAAACTTATTTAACAAAAATGGCAACATTACAAAAAATTAGATCTAAGGGTCCCCTTTTGGTGATCATTATTGGGCTTGCTTTGTTTGCTTTCATTGCGGGTGACGCATGGAAGATCCTGCAACCTCATCAATCGCACGACGTTGGTGAAATTAATGGAGATGCATTATCAGTTCAGGAATATCAGGCTCTTGTAGAAGAATATGCTGATATCTACAAAATGAGTTCTGGTCAGCAGTCTTTAACAGAAGAACAAATGTCTCAGGTTAAGGATGAAGTATGGCGCAACTATGTAAACAACAAACTTATTGCCGACGAAGCTAAAAAACTTGGTTTAACTGTTTCTAAAGCTGAAGTTCTTGCTATCATTGATGCTGGTGTAAATCCTTTGTTGCAGCAAACTCCTTTCCGTAATCCACAGACAGGTGCATTTGATAAGGATATGTTGAAAAAATTCTTGTCTGACTATGATAAGATGTCAAAATCACAGATGTCAGTTCAATATGCAGATTATTATGCATCTCTTTTTAAATACTGGACTTTCATTGAAAAGAATCTGATTCAATCTACTTTGGCTGCTAAATATCAGGCAATCATTACAAATTCAATTCTTGCTAATTCAGTTGAAGCTCAGGATGCATTCAATGCTCGTATCGATCAGTCTAATGTTTTGCTTGCTGCCGTTCCATATTTCTCAGTTCCTGATTCTACTATCTCAGTAAAGGAATCTGATCTAAAAGAACTTTACAATAAGAAAAAAGAACAATTCAGACAATATGTAGAAACTCGTGACATCAAATTTATCGATGTTCAGATTGCTGCAAGTCCAGAAGACAGAGCTGAAATTGAAAACGAAGTTGCTGAATATACTGAAACTTTGAAATTTACAGCTGATGATTATAATTCATTCATCCGCACATCTGGTTCTGAAGTTCCTTATGTTGATATGTATTATAATGCTTCTGCTTTCCCACGTGATATTGCTACACGCATCGATACATCTAAAGTTGGTACTACTTATGGTCCTTACTATAATGCTGCGGACAATACTATCAACTCTTATAAAGTTGTAGCTAAGAAAGCTGGTGCTGATTCAATCGAATATCGTCAGATTCAGGTAATGGCTGAAACTCCTGCACGTTCTAAAGAACTTTCAGACAGTATTTACAATGCTATTCGTGGCGGTGCTTCATTTACAGAAGTAGCTAACCGTTATGGTCAGACAGGTGAAAACGTATGGTTGACTTCAGCTCAGTATGAAGGTGCTCTTCTTGATGGTGATAACCTGAAATATGTTTCTACTATCCACGAAATGGGCCCTGGTGAAGTGAATAACCTTGCTATTGGTCAGGGTAATGTAATTCTTCAGGTAACTAAAAAACAGAACCATACTGATAAATACAAAGTGGCTGTAATCAAACGTCCGGTTGTATTTAGCGCTGATACTTACAATCGTGAGTACAACAAATTCAGCCAGTTTATCGCTTCTAATCCTTCTTTGGAGCAATTACAGGCTAATGCTGAAGAATCAGGTTATCGTTTGCTTGAAAGAGACGATTTATCGAGTGCTGAAGCAGGTATTGGTGGTGTAAAAAATACAAAAGAAGCTTTGCGTTGGGCATTTGGTGCTAAAGCTGGTGAAGTTTCTGGTCTATATGAATGTGGTGATAACGACAGACTTTTGGTTGTTGCTTTGTCTCGCATTACTCCAGAAGGTTATCGTCCTTTGCGTCAGGTTCAGGATCAGTTGCGTGCTGAAATCGTAAAAGATAAGAAAGCTGCAAAAATCATTGCTGATATGAAAGCTGCAAACTATACTTCTTTCGATCAGTATAAAAATATGGCTAACATTACAACTGACTCTATTAAGCATGTAACATTCGCTGCTCCTGCTTATGTTTCAGTATTACGTAGCAGTGAACCAATGGTAAGCGCATATGCATCTGTTGCTCCGATGAACAAACTTAGTGCACCTATCCAGGGTAACGCTGGTGTTTATGTTCTTCAGGTTTACGAACAAGATAAACTTGATGAAACATTCGATGCATCTGTAGAAGAAAACAGAATCGAAAACATGTATTCTCGTTATGCTGCACGTATCATGAACGATCTTTATATGAAAGGTAGCGTAGTAGATACTCGCTACTTGTATTTCTAAAAAAAGATCAATATATAATATAAGAACCGGTCTTTCGGGGTCGGTTTTTTTTACTTTATAATGAAGTGCTGTATTTCTGCTCAATAAAATATATAATAAGTAAAAATTGAAAAAATAATTAAGTATTCTTCTTTCAGGTTTGTTATATATTAGATTTGAATTAGATTGATTATTTTTGTATGTTATAATAAAAACAGGTTTGATAAAATCATTATGGTAAAATATCCATTATTAGGAAAGACATTGTCTGAACTCGAGGAGTTGGTTAAAAGCATGGGAATGCCGAAATTTACAGCTAAACAAATAGCTTCATGGCTATATGTAAAAAAGATTACGGACATTGATGAAATGACAAATCTTTCTTTAAAGCAACGGAATGCATTAAAAGAAGAGTTTGTAATTGGTGTATCTAAACCTGTAGAAGCTATGCCTTCTGTTGATGGAACAATTAAATATCTTTTTGCTGTAGGGGAAGATGCTTTTGTTGAATCGGTATATATACCAGATAATGACAGGGCTACGCTTTGTGTTTCTTCACAGGTGGGATGCAAAATGAACTGTAAGTTTTGTATGACCGGTAAGCAAGGCTTTACTAAGAATCTTTCTTCAAATGATATTATTAATCAGATTCAATCTATACCCGAAAGCGATAAGCTGACAAATATCGTATTTATGGGGATGGGCGAGCCACTCGATAATCTTGATGAAGTGCTGAAGGCTCTTGAAATCTTAACAGCATCGTGGGGATATGCATGGAGTCCCAAACGTATAACTGTATCTACTGTTGGTTTGCGAAAAGGATTAAAACGTTTTATCGAAGAATCAGATTGTCATCTTGCCATTAGTATACATGCGCCACATAAACAACTCCGTGCAGAATTGATGCCGGCAGAAAAAGGATATCCTATTGCTGAAATGATTGAATTACTGGAACAATATGATTTTAGTAAACAGCGTCGTCTCTCTTTTGAGTATATTATGTTTAAGGGAGTAAATGATACTTTACCTTATGCCAAAGAACTAGCCAAACTGCTTCGTCCACTCGATTGTCGTGTAAATCTGATTCGTTTTCATGCTATACCTGATGTTGACCTTGAAGGTGCCGACATGGAGACAATGACAAATTTCCGTGACTATCTGACCTCTCATGGTGTTTTCTCAACTATACGTGCATCACGCGGTGAAGATATATTTGCTGCCTGTGGTATGTTGTCGACAGCAAAAAATCAGGAGAATAACAACAATTAATAATAATTATTACCCCAAGTTATTACTAAATATATTAACTTATTGTAGCTTTGTTAAAAATTTAAATATAATCCTTATGAAAAAGTATCTGTTGAATTTTACTTTATTGCTCACAATTTGTGTGTTAACTTCTTGTCGTGGTGGGAGTAAAGGTTTTCTGTCACCTACATCAAGCGGCCGCTCTTATGAAATATTAGTAGTAGTAGGAAACGATACGTGGGAAAGTCCTGCCGGAAGAGCTTTGTACAATGTGCTCAACTCATCGATTCCAGGCTTACCTCAATCTGAGGCCCATTTCAGAATAATGCAAACTCCGATGAGTGGGTTTGATTCGACTCTAAAACTTGTTCGCAATATTATTATAGTCGATATACAGGATATTTATACAAAGGTATCGCTTAAATATGCTAAGAATACCTATGCAAATCCACAGATGATAATGACGATTCAGGCACCAAATGCCAGAGAATTTGAAGAATATGTGGAAACTCATGGAAAACAGATTATTGATTTCTTTACCAAGGCTGAAATGAACAGACAGATTCGTATTCTGGAAAATAAGCATAGCGATTATATCTCGAATAAGGTAAAAGAAGAGTTTGGTTCTGACATTTGGCTGCCTGGTGAACTTGCTTCATTTAAAGAAGGTGAAGACTTTTTCTGGGCTTCAACGAATACAGCAACAGGTAATCTGAATTTTGTGATCTATTCTTATCCTTTTACAGATAACAATACTTTCACTAAGGATTTCTTTATTCAAAAACGTGATTCTGTTATGAAGATTAATCTTCCCGGTGCTATGCCAGGTTCATATATGGCTACTGATACATTGTTTACTGAGGTTACTCCAATCAATGTTCAGGGTGATTATGCACTCGAAGCACGTGGATTATGGAAGATGAACGGAGATTTCATGGGTGGTCCTTATGTGTCTCACACCCGTTTGGATAAAGAAAACAACCGTATCATTACGGCTGAAGTTTTTGTTTATTCACCAGATAAAAAGAAAGGTAATCTGATGCGTGGATTAGAGCCATCATTGTATACTCTTCGTTTACCTGAAAAATTGAAACAAACAGATGATACTGAAGTGGTAATCATCGAAGAAGAACAACAATAATATAAGCAATACATGAAAAGTAACAAAATAAGAATTGGTATTACTCAAGGTGATATCAATGGCGTTGGCTATGAGGTTATTCTTAAAACTTTTGCTGACCCAATGATGCTGGAACTTTGTACGCCAATTATATATGGATCGCCTAAAGTAGCAACATATCACAGAAAAGCACTTGACATTCCGGCTAATTTCAGCATTATCAATTCTGCAGCAGATGCGTCTGAGAATAAACTTAGTATTGTTAACTGCACGAATGATGAGGTTAAAGTGGAATTTGCTAAAGCTGATGCTGATGCCGGAAAAGCTGCACTTGATGCTCTCGAAAAAGCTATATCAGAATACAAAGATGGTTTGATCGATGCGATAGTTACTGCACCTATCAACAAACACACCATTCAATGTGAAGATTTTGCTTTCCCGGGACATACTGAATATATTGAAGAAAGACTGGGCGACAATTTTAAATCTTTAATGATATTGCTTAAAGATGATTTTCGTGTAGCGCTTGTAACCGGTCATATTCCGGTAAAAGATATTGCTTCTTCAATAACCAAAGAGTTGATTGAAGAGAAACTTATGATACTCAACCAGTCGCTTAAAGTCGATTTTGGTTTAAGTGCTCCTCGTATTGCTGTACTTGCTTTAAATCCACATTCTGGCGATGATGGTTTATTAGGTACAGAAGAAAAAGAGATTATAGCTCCGGCTATTGCTGAAATGTCGAAGAAAGGTATTTTATGCTATGGTCCTTTCGCGGCAGATGGTTTTATGGGATCGGGTAATTTCGAGCATTTTGATGCTGTATTGGCGATGTATCATGATCAGGGTTTAACGCCATTTAAAGTACTTGCAATGGAGAATGGAGTAAACTTTACTGCAGGACTACCTGTTATTCGTACATCTCCTGCACACGGTACTGCTTATGATATTGCCGGAAAAGGAGTTGCTTCTGAAGTATCTTTCCGTGAAGCAGTTTATGAAGCAATTGATATCTTCAGAAACAGAGAACGTCAGGAGGTGGCTTCTGCACATCCATTGCGTAAACAGTATTACGAAAAGCGTGACGATAGTGATAAGCTTAAACTCGATTCTGTAGAAGACGATTTGTAGTTTTTAGATTAAGTGAATAATTTGTGTTATGACTAAAGCAGAAATTCAACAAGTGAAATTGCGATTCGGTATTATTGGTAATGCCGAAGCCCTGACGAGGGATATTGATATCGCCATTCAGGTTGCTCCTACTGATTTATCCGTGCTGATAATAGGTGAGAGTGGTGTTGGAAAAGAAAGTTTTCCACAAATTATTCATCAATATAGCAAAAGAAAGCATGGGCAATATATTGCTGTAAACTGTGGTGCAATACCCGAAGGTACTATAGATTCTGAACTCTTTGGTCATGAAAAAGGGGCTTTTACCGGTGCAATCGGCGAACGGAAAGGATATTTCGGTGAAGCAGATGGTGGAACTATTTTTCTGGATGAAGTGGGAGAATTGCCATTGCCAACGCAGGCCCGATTACTCCGTGTTCTGGAAAGTGGTGAGTTTCTTAAAGTCGGATCATCTAAAGTTCAGAAGACCGATGTTCGCATAGTTGCTGCAACCAATGTGAATCTTGAGCAGGCTATTGCTGATGGGAAATTCCGGGAAGACTTGTATTATCGCTTAAACACTGTGCCTATACAAGTTCCACCATTGCGAGAAAGGGGAGATGATGTACTTCTTCTTTTCCGTAAATTCGCTTCAGACTTTGCTGAAAAATACAGAATGCCTTCTATTCAACTTACAGAAGATGCAAAGAAGATATTGCTCAGTTATCCATGGCCGGGAAATATCCGACAACTTAAAAACATTACTGAACAGATTTCTATTATAGAAACTAATCGGGAAATTGATACGAAAATATTAGAGCGATATTTACCGGATAACCACTTGCGTTTTCCAACAGTTGTTTCCGGTAATAATAGTGGAAAGAGCTTTGAAAGCGAACGCGAGATTTTATATTCTGTTCTTTTCGATATGCGTAAAGAAGTTGCAGAGCTCAAGAGCATGGTGCATAACCTAATGGCAGAAAAGAATAATGTCACTGTAGTTCCGCAGACTGTAACTCCGGTCACAAGTTCGGTTCCTGCAATTATTCAATCGATGAACGCTGATCCAATTGTTGAAGGTGAATTGGTTGATCCCGAAGAATATGTTACCGAAGAACCTTTATCACTTGACGAAGCTGAAAAAGAATTGATAAGAAAAGCATTGATAAAACACCACGGTAAACGAAAAAGTGCTGCACAGGATTTAAATATTTCTGAGCGTACATTATACAGAAAAATTAAAGAATATGGTTTGGATTAAAAAGGTAGTAAATATAAGCGCATTTCTCACTATTGCTGTTTTGCTTACAGCATGTACAATTTCCTATAAGTTTAATGGTTCTTCTATTAACTATGACAAAGTAAAAACCATCACAATCGGCGATTTTCCTATTAAATCGGCTTATGTATATGCACCATTAGGTACTACTTTCAATGATCAGCTTCAGAGTATATTTGTTCGTCAGACACGATTGGAACTGGTTAGAATGAATGGTGACCTGCAAATTGAAGGTGAAATTACAGGTTATAATCAGTATAATGAGGCAGTGCAGTCCGATGGTTATTCATCGACTACTAAACTTACCGTTACGGTGAATGTGCGTTTTGTAAACAATACAAATCATGCCGAAGACTTTGAGAGACAGTTTTCTGCATTTCGTACCTATGACTCAAGCCAGTTGCTGACTACCGTTCAGGATGGCTTGATTTCTGAAATGGTTCAGGAAATTGTAGAACAAATTTTTAACGCAACTGTAGCCAACTGGTAATTAAGATGATCGCTTCTAATTTAAAACAACTCATCAATCAACCCGAAAAACTAAATAGCGAAACCCTTTATGAGCTTCGCCTTTTACTGGCTCGTTTCCCTTATTCACAGGTTTTACGTTTACTATTCCTCAAGAATTTATTTCTTCTGAAAGATAAAAGCTTCGGTACAGAACTGCGCAAAGCTGCACTTTATGTAACCGACCGCTCCATTCTTTTCAAACTTCTGGAAAGATACAAATATCAAATTAAGCCTAAAACAGAAGATGGTGAAGAGTCTGAAACGATTCAGGATGTTTCGCTTGACCGGACATTGACTCTGATTGATGCCTTTCTGTCAACTCTTCCTGAAGAAACAGAAAGTGCTCCACAATTAGATTATGCAACTGATTATATGTCTTATCTTATGGAAAAGGACGATATTGAAGTTGCTGAAGATGACGATCAGAAATGTAAAAGCTTTGATTTAATCGATAGTTTTATTGCACGCAGCGATAGTGATAAACCTATTATTCTTTCACTACCTGCTCCCGGAAATACAGAAGCTAATTCTTCGGCTGATGCTCCCGCATATCATCCTCCGGTAATAGATGATATAGAAGAAGATGAGTATTTTACGGAAACATTAGCTAAAATATATATAAAACAACAGCGATATAGCAAGGCACTTGAAATAATTAAAAAGTTAAGTTTGAAATATCCGAAAAAAAGTGCTTACTTTGCAGATCAAATAGAAATTTTAGAACAGTTGATTATTAACGCTAAATCAAAATAACGAAACAATGTATTTACTATTTATTATCTTAATGTGCATCGCTGCCATTCTTATGTGCTTTATAGTACTTATTCAAAACTCAAAAGGTGGAGGTCTTGCTTCAGGTTTTTCTTCATCAAACGCCATTATGGGTGTTCGCAAAACTACTGATATCCTTGAAAAAACGACTTGGGGTTTAGCTGCATTTCTTGTAGTTATGAGCATTGCTATTGCTTATGTTACTCCATCAAGCTACACAAATCAGGGTATCATGATTGAACAGGCTCAGCAGGAAGATCAGGTTAATCCTTATACAATTCCTGAAACTGCAGCTCCTTTCCAAGCAGATGATGCTGATGGTCAGAACTAATTGAGCATATATTCTAAAATATACTGAAGGCATGGAACTTTTTAGTTCTGTGCCTTTCTTTTTTCTATAAAAACCTTTCTTCTCGTGTGTCTTTATTTTTTATAATTACTTACCTTTGTCACAATTATTAATATTACTGATTACACCTTATCACAATGACAGAACTTTTAAAACAAAAACTCAACGAATCAAAGGTGCTTCGCTGGAGTGTTCTTGCCCTTGTAGCATTTACTATGCTTTGCGGCTATTTCCTTACCGACGTAATGTCTCCCCTTAAACCAATGCTCGAAAAAGAACTACTATGGGATAGTGTAGACTATGGTTTCTTTACAAGTGCCTATGGTTGGTTTAATGTATTCCTTTTTATGCTTATTATTGGTGGTATTATTCTCGATAAAATGGGAGTTCGCTTCACTGGTATGGGTGCATGTTTATTAATGGTTGTAGGTTGTGGACTTAAATATTATGCCATTAGTTCGGAGTTTGCTGAAGGTGCACTGATTTTTGGTTTTAAATCACAGGTGTTTCTGGCTGCTTTAGGTTATGCTATTTTTGGTGTAGGTGTTGAAATCATTGGTATTACTGTCTCGAAAATCATTGTAAAATGGTTTAAGGGCAAAGAATTGGCTCTTGCTATGGGTCTGGAGATGTCTACTGCACGTATTGGTACTACTCTTGCTATGGTGTTAACTGTGCCGATGGCCGAATATTTTGGTGTTTACGATGCACTTGGTAATTTCCATCCTAATATTCCTGCTCCTATTCTGGTATGCTTCATTCTGCTTTGTATCGGAATCGTTGCCTTCTTTGTGTATACATTCTATGATAAAAAATTAGATGACTCTTTAGAAGCTTCAGGAGCTGAGGAAGAAGAAGGCTTCAGAATGAAAGATATCTTATCGATTGTAACTAATAAAGGCTTTTGGCTGATTGCATTATTGTGTGTATTGTTCTACTCAGCTGTATTCCCGTTTATCAAATATGCTGCCGATCTGATGGTGCAGAAATATGGTGTAAGTACTAACATGGCTGGTATCATTCCAGGTCTGTTGCCAATCGGTGCTATCATTCTTACTCCACTTTTCGGTTCTTTATATGACCGTATCGGTAAAGGTGCAACATTAATGATTAGTGGTGCAGTGATGCTTATCTTTGTTCATGCCATGTTTGCCATGCCATTTCTTAATGTGTGGTGGTTTGCAACAATCATTATGATTGTACTTGGATTTGCCTTCTCACTTGTTCCTTCGGCTATGTGGCCTTCTGTACCTAAAATTGTTCCTGAACGCCAGTTGGGTACAGCCTATGCATTGATTTTCTGGGTACAAAACTGGGGATTGATGGGTGTGCCATTGCTTATCGGATGGGTTCTTGATACTTATTGCAAAGGTCCGGTTATCGAGGGATTCCAGACTTACAATTATACTTTGCCGATGTCTATTTTTGCTCTGTTCGGTATTCTTGCTCTGTTTGTGGGAATCTGGCTTAAGGCAGAAGATAAGAAGAAGGGATACGGACTGGAATTGCCTAATATAACTGCTGATATTCCTCAAAGTGAAAAATAAGATCAATTTACTTGAAGTTATCCCTTTACGTAAAAATCATATTACAACCGAATGGGTAGACGATTGCGCTGTAATCGTCTATCCCCGGTTTAAAAGTAAATGGATTCAACGCTTCCTTCTTCCTAAGGGTATGTCGCCCTTTATTCGTGTTCGTTTAGAAGAACACGGTACTGCTGTGTGGAATCTGATAGACGGAGAAAATAGTGTGCAGGATATAATAGAAAAACTCGCAGACTATTTCAAGAATGAAAAAGACTACGAGTTTCGTATTTCGACATATATCAGTCAGCTACACAAGGATGGTTTTATTACTTATGCTCTTCCCGTTCAACCTTGATTAGACCACCGGTTGCCGGATTGAAATAGACTTTTATCGTTGAGTTCTTATTAAACAAAAGGGGAGCCAGATATTCGGTCGTTCCGAACTGTGCAAAAGCCACTTCTTCTTTGTACAGTGTTTGTTTCCCCATTGTAATTTCTACATAAGCCTTACCTGGTACATTATAGGCTATACCTTCTACTTTCTTTTTATTCTTATTATCTTCTGGAATGGCTACTGTCTTTAAATCTGTAATAGAAATATAGACAGGTTCTCCGGCCAGATTATTGCTGGCAACAATTCCCAGTTTCTTTGAAAAGCGGAAAGCCACCTCTTTAGATACCTCACGCGGAGATATTTTAATCTGATAAGTCTGATTAATCTTTTTATAGCTTCCGATAAACATCGACATCAGCGATTCTTCCTGCTCATTCAGTGCGTCGAGCATTAGCTTCATCTGCTGACCATCCTGTGGCATTACATCAGCCTGACCTCTTACCAATGCATTCTTGCTTTCTCTGATGGCATAAATTTCTTTTGCAACAAGTTCCGCCATTTTAGCAGATGAGTTTGCCATCAGAATATCTTCAGTTAAAAAGTCGCGTGGATTTCTAACAGATGAAATCACCTGAGATGTATTCGTATCCTGCTGAGCCGATTTTCTGTCATAAGGTACATTAATCGATTTTATGATACCATCGTTTGTAAGTTCAACAAGTGGCGCCGCCGAACGGTCTCTCATTTTGATAAAATAAGTTTGTTCCGGATTCGGGATACCTACTGGAACCACTTTAATACTGTTCAACTCGTAATACTGATCAGGAGTAGTCGATACATTGTTCAGCCTTAAATAGCGATTCGCATATTTTGCAAATTCACCGGGCGTATATATAACTTCAGTTACGGTGGCCTCTATATCCAGTAATGTATTAGGAAGCATATAAGTCACTCCATAATCTTTTCCCTGCATCACTCCCTGCACAACTTCAGTCTGCGCCATTGCAGCCGATGCAACAGTCAGCATACCGCTAAGAAATATGATTCTTCTCATTTTCATATTTATCTAAATTGTTTTAACCTAACAAATTTAATGAACGAAAACCAATTTTACACAATACCTTAACCTTTATTCGCTTAAGATTCTGAAAGCAGCAGGCAAATATTCTATAATATCTCCCGCAATCATACTAATCTCGCCAACCCTTTTTGCGGCACAATCGCCAGCCAGACCATGTACATAAACACCAACCTTGCATGCAATTTCGGGTTTATAGCCCTGAGTCAGCAACGATAAAATAATACCTGTCAACACATCGCCACTGCCGGCAGTAGCCATTCCCGGATTTCCCGTTGTATTGATATAAAAACTGTTGGTCGGAGTCACAATCATGGTGTATGCACCCTTTATAACAATAAATATACCTGCCGATCGGGCCAGTTCAGCAGCCTTGGTCAATCTTTCGTAAGAATTCTGGCATTTTCCCAGAAGTCTTTCAAGCTCTACCGGATGAGGGGTAAGAATCGTTCCTTTCGGTAGCTTTTGAAGCATCTTGCGGTTGTCCGATAAGATGTTCAATGCATCAGCATCAATAACAAGCGAATTGTGGCAAGCCTGTAATTGTTCAAGCAGAGCTGCCTCAGTCTCGATGCTTTTCCCTAATCCCGGTCCAATGCCTACTGCCTGATAATCATCAACATCTGTAGCCTCTGCAAAATATTGTTCATGTATATCTCTTTCAACAATCGCTTCAGGAACAGAAGTCTGAAGAATCTGGCAGTTGCAAACCGGGCTATGCACCGTTAACAATCCAATGCCGCTTCTCAGGCAGCTTTTAGCCGATAGCACGGCAGCACCAGCCATACCCTGAGAGCCTGCGATAAGCATTCCGTGACCGTATGTGCCTTTATGAGAAAACTTTTTACGAGGTTGAATCAGTTTTTTTATTTCCTCAAAATCGATGGTATGAAAAGGCGTATCGAGTTCATCTATGCCTTCTTTACTAAGATTAATATCAATGATACTCCATTTGCCAAGATATTCTTCATTTTCTGCAAAAAAGAAAGATAATTTGGGAAGTTGGAGTGTATATGTATAATCGGCTTTAATGATATGTTCAGGGATATTAAACGTATTGTCTTCGCCCATTAATCCCGAAGGAATATCGATTGAAACTACAGTTGCCAGTGATGCATTAATGAATTTGACAACAGCTGCAAACCCACCGCTAAGCGACTGATTCAATCCTGAACCGAATAAACCATCAATAACCAAATGTTCCGGTGTAAGCGTTGGAGGAACAAACTGGTTGCTGATTTCATGCAGAGATATACCTTTAATCTTTTCCAGTCTGGCTTTGTTTAATTCACAATCCTCAGATAAAACCCCTTTAGTATTGAACAGAAAAATTTCAACCGTATATCCTTTCTCTGCTAAAAGACGGCTCATTGCAAGTGCATCACCACCATTATTACCGGGACCGGCAAACACAATCACCGGTGTCTGATTGTCCCATTGTTCTGTAATTTTATTTGTAAGAGCCACCGCTGCACGTTCCATCAAATCGATAGATGAAATCGGTTCATGTTCGATGGTATATTCATCAAGCTTTTGAATAAGCTTTGTAGTAAAGATCTTCATACCTTAATAATTATGTAAAATAGAAAGACAAAGATACAATTTTTAGAATATGCTACTCCATAAATGAATTCAGAAAACAAATGAAATATTATAGTTCTTGCTTGCGACCGTGATAATAAGTAACATATGCATTAATCAATTCTTCTTGAGCTATCTGCAACTTAGTGCAGAGGGCTCTGCAGTTTGTTGCATACAGGTCTGCACTTTACTGCATAGCTATATGCACCATTTACGTTATACATGGGCAATTGAGGCAATTGCGCCTGCCGGAAAACTGAATTTAAGAAGATTATTTATATTTAAATCGATGAGTACGTAAAGAAAAATATCAAAAATAAAGTCAAAATAAATTTGTGAAAAAATAAAATAAAGTATTAGATTTGTGACTCTATTAATCTGAATACCTAACTTTTATTTTTTTATGGCAAAAGGATTGTTTAACAAGTACATTTGGTTAATCAACATTATTTATCGGACAAAACAGATTTCATTTGAGGAAATAAACGAACGTTGGCTAAAATCCGGATTAAATAATGGTGACGATTTACCTTTAAGAACATTTCATAATTATCGCAAAGCAATAAAAGAAATCTTTAATATTGAGATAGCTTGCAAGCGTAAAGGTAACTATACATATTACATAAAAGATTTTGATAATCTTGATTCAGATAGTACACGCTGCTGGATGCTCGGTGCATTTGCAATTAACAGCATGATAGCTGATTGTGAGGAACTGAATAAACGGATTATTTTTGAACCGATTCCTAAAGGTAAGGAGTATCTGACGCCTGTTATGGAGGCTATAAAATATAAACAATCCATCGTTTTCGACTTTTATAATACTGAGACAGATTTGATAGAAGTTATATCTCTTGATCCGTATTGTCTGAAAGTTTTCTGGAAACGCTGGTTTGCCATAGGTCGCAATCACGAAACAAATTCAATAAAATATTATCCACTCGACCAATTCAGGAAATTTGCCGTTGAAGATAACCATTTTGATTATCCTACAGATTTCGATCCTAGAAGCATTTTCCTCGATACCTTAGGTGAGTGCGTTGATGAACGCGAAGGGACAGAAAGAATTGTCATACGTATGTATCGCGATACAGCAAGATATTATAACCTGTATCCTCTTCATCATTCTCAGAAATTAATAGAGACAAATGATGAATTCACTACTTTCCAGTTTCATTTGCATCCTACAAAAGAATTCTTTCATTTGCTAAAGGCTTATGGAGAAAACATAGAAATACTGGAACCCGCAGAAGTGCGTCAACGAATGGCCGGAATGTTGTTTGCTGCTTGCGAACGTTATAAATAATCTTCGACTTTTTGTCATATAACGCAACTCTACTTTATACACTTTAAGATTTTAAAACAAGGAAAAACAATAGTTTATTATAGGGTGACGAATAAAAACGTTATTTTTGCACTCAATTACTTAAACTATCAAATATGGATACTATCCAGATTAAAGACAAAAATTTTACTATCTCTATCCGTGAGAAAGAGATTCAAAAAGAAGTAATTCGGGTTGCGAATGAAATAAACAGAGATTTGGCTGGCGAAGAGCCTTTATTTCTTAGTGTTCTGAATGGTTCGTTCATGTTTACATCAGATCTGATGAAACATATTACAATACCTTGCGAAATTTCATTCATTAAACTTGCTTCTTATCAGGGAGTATCTTCTACCGGTACGATTAAAGAAGTAATTGGTATCAACGAAGATGTAACTGACCGTACAATTGTAATCGTTGAAGATATTGTTGATACTGGTCTTACTATGCAACGTCTGCTCGAAACTCTGGGTACGCGCCATCCAAAGAAAATTTATATCGCGTCATTACTTGTTAAACCCGATAAACTGAAAGTTGATCTGGATATTAAGTATGTGGCAATGCGAATTCCAAACGATTTTATCGTTGGTTATGGTTTGGATTATGATGGTTATGGCCGCAATTATCCCGACATCTATACAGTTGTTGATTAATTGATAATCAGCGATTCTTCTTTCCCGAAATAGATTTTTCTAATATTATAAAAAGTAGGTATTAATAAAATGTTGAACATTGTAATTTTCGGTGCTCCTGGCTCAGGCAAAGGAACACAAAGCGAACGTATTGTTGAAAAATATAGTCTTAATCATATCTCTACAGGCGATGTTTTGCGCGCTGAGATTAAAAACGGTACAGAACTTGGTACAACTGCCAAAGGATACATCGATCAGGGTCAGTTAATTCCTGATGCATTGATGATTGATATTCTTGCAAGCGTATTCGATAGCTTTAAAGATAGCAAAGGTGTTATTTTCGATGGTTTCCCACGAACAATTGCACAGGCTGAAGCATTAAAGAATATGTTGAAGGAAAGAGGTCAGGAAGTTTCTATCATGCTCGATCTTGAAGTACCTGAAGAAGAACTGATGACTCGTCTGATTAAACGCGGACAAGATTCTGGCCGTGCCGATGATAACGAAGAGACTATTAAAAAACGTCTACATGTTTATCATTCACAAACTTCTCCTTTGATTGACTGGTATAAACAAGAAGGCAAATACCATCATATCAATGGTCTTGGAACTATGGATGGTATCTTTGCAGAGATCTGCAAAGCAATCGACTCATTATAATAACCAATAAATTTAATGTGCTGATGTGCCAATGTGGAATTGGTGCATAAGCACATTTTTTTTTAATATAAATTCTTAAAAGGATAGCATATGGCTGAATCGAATTTTGTTGATTACGTAAAAATCTATTGTCGCTCCGGTAAAGGAGGACGTGGATCTACTCATATGAGAAGGGAAAAGTATATTCCCAATGGAGGTCCTGATGGTGGTGATGGCGGTAGAGGAGGCAATGTAATCCTTCGAGGAAATCGTAATTATTGGACATTATTACACTTGAAATTTGAACGTCACGTATTTGCCGGTCATGGCGAATCGGGCAGTAAAAATAAAAGTTCGGGTAGGGATGGCGAAGACAGAGTCATCGAAGTGCCTTGCGGAACTGTGGTTTATGATGCTGAAACAGGCGAATATCTTTGCGATGTAACCGATCATGGTCAGGAAGTGATTCTTCTGAAAGGTGGTCGCGGTGGTCAGGGTAACTGGCATTTCCGTACATCTACCCGCCAGGCGCCACGTTTTGCTCAGCCGGGCGAACCGATGCAGGAAAAGACTGTAATCATGGAGCTGAAACTGTTGGCCGATGTAGGTCTGGTTGGCTTCCCTAATGCTGGTAAATCTACATTGCTTGCTTCTGTATCAGCAGCAAAACCAAAGATTGCCGACTATGCGTTTACTACACTCGAACCAAATCTTGGTATCGTGTCTTATCGCGATAACAAATCTTTCGTAATGGCCGACATTCCGGGTATTATCGAAGGTGCCAGTCAGGGACGTGGTTTAGGTTTACGCTTCCTTCGTCACATCGAACGAAATTCACTTCTGCTTTTCATGGTTCCTGCCGATAGCGATGATATTCGTAAGGAATACGAAATTCTGCTGAATGAGCTTCGTACGTTTAATCCGGATATGCTTGACAAACAACGCATTCTGGCTATTACGAAAAGTGATATGCTCGACGATGAACTGATTGCAGAGATTATACCGACATTGCCGGAAAGCATTCCTTATGTGTTTATCTCTTCTATCACCGGATTAGGTATTCAACAACTAAAAGATATCATCTGGGAAGAGCTGAACAAGGAAAGTAATCAAATTGAAACCATTGTACACCGTCCTAAAGATGTGACTTATCTGCGTCAGGAACTGAAAGATCAGGGCGAAGATATGGACTTCGAATATGAGTATGAGTCGGATGATGATGACGATGATTTCGAATATGAATACGAAGACGAGTTGGACGATTAATGATTACGCTAACTGAAAATAATAACTTGTTGGGTTATCGGCTATTGGAGCGATATCCCAACATTTTTCATTTTACTACAACCCGTCATGGCGGCTGTAGTAAAGGCTATGCCTATGCCTCATTCAACTGTTCGCCTTATTGCGGTGACGATATGAATGATGTGAAAGAGAATCAGCAATTGTTACTAAACGCTGCTGCGGATAAAGATATGCATCTTGTTATTCCTAAGCAAACCCATAGTGATTGTATTCGCATGATCGATACTTCTTTCCTTGCGTTAGATGAAGAAAAGCAGACGGAATTATTGCATGGTATAGACGCATTGATTACCGATGTACCTCACCAATGCTTGTGTATCTCAACTGCCGACTGCATTCCGTTGTTACTATTCGATACAAAGAAAAAAGTGATTGCCGCGATTCATGCCGGATGGCGTGGTACGGTTCAGTATATCACTGCTAAAACCATCGCAGCGATGATAAAGAAGTATAATGCTAATCCAAAAGATATTATTGCAACCATCGGTCCGGGAATATCTTTACCATCTTTCGAAGTAGGTGATGAAGTCTATCACGAATTTCAAAAAACGAATTTCCCTATGGAACGTATGTCAATGAAAAACGATGTCACAGGCAAGTATCACATCGATCTATGGGAAGCTAATAGATGGCAATTACAAGAAACTGGTGTATTGGCAGAGAATATTGAAACTGCCGGCATTTGTACCTACAAAGAACATCATACATTCTTTTCAGCACGCCGGTTAGGTATCAATTCGGGTCGCATATTGTCCGGAATTATGTTACGATAAACCATTAAATAAAATCGAATATGAGAATTACTATTTCAGACGAAATTAAAGAAGCCTGTCCCGGCTTTGTCGGAATGGCAGTTTATGCTAAAGTAGAAAATACAAAGTATAATGAAGAGTTGTGGAAAGAGATTGATGAGTTTACCAAAGAACTGCTTTCTACATCTAAATTAGGCGATATCAAAAACTATCCTACCATTGCAGCTACCCGCGAAGCTTACAAGCGCTGTGGAAAAGACCCTGCAAGATATCGTCCTTCTGCCGAAGCATTGCGCCGACGTTTGTTGCGTGATATCCCATTATATCAGATCGATACATTGGTTGATCTTATCAATTTGGTTTCACTTCGAACTGGTTATTCTATCGGTGGATTTGATGCAGATAAAATTCTGGGGGAGACATTAGAACTTGGAATTGGCAAAGCACACGAAGAGTTCGAAGGTATAGGCAGAGGTCAGTTAAACATTGAAGGTCTGCCGGTCTATCGTGATGAGCAAGGTGGAATAGGCACACCGACCAGTGATCATGAACGCACTAAGTTAGGGCTGGAAACAACCCATTTACTAGCACTGATTAATGGATATAGTGGTGAAGAAGGTTTATCCGAAGCAGCCGAAATGATAAAACAATTGCTTATCAGATATGCTGCATCGGATGAAGTAGAAATATTCTGTTATAAATAAATCGCTTTAATTCTGGTTGGCAAACTTAATACAAACGGGTTTGCTCATCTTTAAATCTTTGCCCGTATCTGTTAGTTCTCCGCTTTGCAGATCGCGCGCAAAGATTTGAATTACATTGCTATCGCGACATGCTACTAACAGATATTTGCCATTAGGAGAAATATTGAAATTGCGAGGATGGCTGCCGGTTGGCTGATAACCTGTGCGTGTCAGTGTGCCATCTTCGGGATTAACTTCGAAAATAGCGATACCATCACCTTGCAGACGGTTGGTCGCATAAAGATATCTGCCATCAGGACTCAAATGAATATCGGCACTACCTCTGGCATGTAATGTGTCTGATACTACCGATTCTACCGGAAGCAAATTCCCATTGGAATAATTAAATACATCGACCATTCCGGAAAGCTCATTAATTACATACACTTGTTTGCCGTTAGGACTAAATATCAGGTGACGAGGACCCGAACCGGGTGCCAGCTGAATAGAGTCGGGCAAAGGGTAGATCTTGTTTTCTTTGGGATGTACTGCATATCTTAGAATACGGTCTGCGCTGAATTCAGTAGCATAGATATAGTTGGTATCAGGAGAGAAGTAGACACAATGCATGTGCGGATTCTTTTGACGTGATAAATCGGGACCGCCTGCTTCACCGGCATATAATCCTGAAATTGTATCGAGAGAACCATCATATCGCAATGGAAAAACTGAAACATTACCACCACCATAGTTTGCAGTCACCACTTTCTTACCATCTGTAATGACATAGCATGGTGAATTTCCATGTGTAAGCTGTTTGTTCAATTCTTTAAAAGTACCATTCTTCTCATCAAATGCAAAAGCTGTAACAGTAGCTGCACTATCTTTTGATTCGCTTATGGCATAAACAAATCGATTGTCTTTAGAGAAGGTAAGATAAGAAGGATTTTGAATTTCAACCTCACTAACCGGTATAATATCTCCGGTTTCTTCATTGAACCGATAACTATAAATTCCCTTACTTCCATCAGAAGTATAGGTGCCTACAAGCATAGTCACTTCATCTGGATTAGCTGATTTATGGTTTCGGGTATTACACGCTGCTGATAACATACTACTCAATAATAAGACAATGATTAAACGATACATAACTCTTTTCTTTTTATTGCAAATTTAATTTATTCTGCTCTTTTATTAAATTCTTTAATTAATAAAAACGCCGGGACAATCTTAAAATGATAAGTTGTGAATCTGTTAAACAAAAAAGAGATTCATCCGAAATCAGGATAAATCTCTTTTCGTTTAACGGATAATATCGCTATCATTACTTGTAGTCTACAAGTTTAGAGGCATCAGGGATGATAATTTCTTTTCTTCGAAGTACAAGAAGCTCTTTGTCTTGTAAATTATTCAATGCCTTCGAAATGTTTAGTCTTGTATCATCCAGGCATTGAGCCAGATCTTCCATCTTAGCTTTCAGCACCTTTTCGCCAACTGGTTTCTCAACATGTGATATAATGAAACGGATAATTCGTCCTTCAACATCTGCAGGCGTCTGATCCCATATTCGATTATATAGCATTTGAGCACGATTGCTTATGATATTCATATAATTCAGTCTGAATATCTCGAACTTCATCAAACCACTAAGAATAAATGATTTACAAATTGATATTGTGTGCACTTCAGTGCGGGCAGTATACGTTGAGGAGTAGTCAATCTGCATGCCAAACAGAGATTGAGGCTCAAGTACAGCAGGAGCTTCTATATATTCGACAAATGAATATAATTCATCTTTTGATGTTGTTTCTGCACTAATGACACCATTCAGCAGAAACACAAGTTTATCGCATCGCTTACCGCTTTCAATTATAACCTCGTTTGGTTTATGTTTTGTAAAATGAAGTTTGGTTTTCTCTAATATATAAGTGAAATCTTCATGACACAGACCCTGAAAGAGTGGCAACTGTAGTAATGTATTGAACATTGTATCCATACTCCCGTATTTTTAATGTTAGCTAATTACAAAAATAACAATTAAGAAACTGTAATATACTTTTTAACGCTTTGATTTTACATTATTTATCATTTATTAATTAACAATCCTCATTCTTAGAGAGCATAGATTGGAGAATGCATAAAAATCGATTATCTTTGCCAAAAAAATAATGATATATGTTTTCAAATTTTAATTTCCAGCAAACAATCAGTGCATTTATTGTTTTGTTTGCTGTAATCGACATCATCGGATCTATTCCGATTATTATCAGTTTAAAAGAAAAAGGCAAAGGAGTAAATGCGACAAAAGCTACTTTAATTTCTTTGGCATTGTTGCTTGGCTTTTTCTATGCCGGTGATATGATGCTTAAGCTTTTTCATGTTGATATCGAGTCTTTTGCTGTAGCAGGTGCATTTGTCATCTTTCTGATGTCTCTTGAAATGATCCTTGATATTGAAATCTTCAAGAATCAGGGACCTATTAAAGAAGCAACATTGGTTCCGCTGGTATTTCCATTGTTAGCCGGAGCGGGTGCGTTTACAACTTTGCTTTCGTTAAGGGCCGAGTATTTTAGTGTTAACATCATTATCGCCTTGATATTAAATATGATATGGGTTTACTTTGTAGTAAGCATGACAGGTAGAGTTGAACGCTTCCTGGGTAAGGGAGGTATTTATATAATACGTAAATTCTTTGGTATTATTCTTCTTGCCATCTCAGTAAAACTTTTTACCGGCAATATTATGCTTTTGCTCGAAGGTTTACAGAAATAACTATAAGATTATAATATATTCTATTGACGCCACGACTAACTCATAGTTGTGGCGTTTTTTTATTATATAGGTGATAAAAGAAAGTCTTAATGCCAAAAAAGAATAAGCGATACAGAAAATTGCCCGTATTTTTTAAACAATGAACGATTCTGGCTGTTTTAAATTTGATAAGATAAATATTGTAACAACTTAAAAATATATGATATGTCAGATTTCAACAAACCACGTGTTAACCAATCTTTCGAGATGGTGAGACAATATATTAAAAGTTCTGCAACTCCTACTTGTGAAGTAATTGATACTCCAACTCATTATGAGCTAACGACAGTAGCCAATGGTCAGAAACATTTATTTGCTTATGTAGTGGCGCATGAACATGTAATAACAGTAGGTTTTAATACGCAGATCTCTGATGCGGATGCCAGACAGTTATTTCCTGAAAGACTTCTTAAGATGATGAATGATCATCGCCGTCTGGAAATCAGAGATGCGCAGGTAGATGATTTACGTAAGGATATTCAGGATGCAATTGAGCAGCTTAAATATTATTACGATGAAAAAGGTTGGATTACTAATGCATAACAATAAATCATATGGATAAGCTAAAAAGAATGTTCAAAGACATTCGCAATGATTTCAGAAATTACGTACCACCGTTGACTGAAACAATTGACGAAGAACATCATTATGAAGTTTGGGCGGAATATAATGGAAAGAAGACTTTCTTCGGTAAAGTAGTGCTTCATGCCGATACTGTAGAAATTGCTTTTTATCCTGATATTGACCGTGAAACAGAGTGGACTTTATTTCCCGGTGATATCTTTAAACGAATGGAGAATAAGTTTGAATGCGAAATTCAATTCCTTTCACCAGAGTTGCAGGGAAATATTAAAGAAGTTATTGTAAATCTGGTAGATTATTTCAGAGAAAATGATTTATTAGGTAAGGATACTGAATTTGATTCATGATTAAATATCAGATATTTCATTGATAAGCGGTATAATCCAGACGGGTTATACCGTTTTTGTTTTTATATTTGCAATCAGTCAATTAAATATATTAATTAAAATATACAGGATCTATGAAGAAAATCATCAACCCCTGGAAAGGCCTCGAAGGTTATAATTGTTTTGGATGCGCTCCCAATAACGAATCGGGTGTGCGTATGGAATTTTACGAAGATGGTGACGAGATTGTAAGTATCTGGAAACCGCGTACTGAGTTTCAGGGATGGCTGGATACGCTTCATGGAGGTATACAAGCCGTTCTTTTAGATGAAATATGTGCCTGGGTAGTTATTCGTAAACTACAAACCACGGGCATGACTTCCAAAATGGAGACGCGATATCGTAAAGCTATTAGTACAAAAGACTCTCATGTAGTGCTTCGGGCAAGCATTCGTGAAATGAAACGGAACATTGCTATAATCGATGCCAGGCTTTATAATACTGAAGGCGAATTGTGCAGTGAGGCTGTATGTACTTACTTTACTTTCCCGCAGGATAAAGCAAAAGAAGAGATGTTTTTTGAAGCATGTAATGTTGAACCAGAAGAGGTTTTACCTTTAATTTGAAAGTAAAACGAAAGAAAAAGTTATAATTATTTTGCTGGATGAAAAGAATGCTATACATTTGTCGCAAGATAATAAGAAAGATATGAAATATATTCTAACACATCATCATCATATTCCTGACGCGTAAAACGGTGGGCTATTTTGATATGTTGTTAATTCATCAAGATATTCGGGGCTTACCATTGGTAAGCCTTTTTTATTTTCTCTAAACCGATTATTAATCATAAATTATAAATAAATCTACTATGTTACTACGAATAGCAGTACAGGCAAAAGGTCGACTTTTTGAAGAGACAATGTCTATTTTGGCTGAAGCCGATATAAAACTTAGTGCAACCAAACGTACGCTTTTGGTGCAGTCTACTAACTTTCCTGTCGAAGTTCTGTTTCTTCGCGATGATGATATTCCCCAATCTGTGGCAACCGGTGTGGCCGATTTAGGCATAGTAGGTGAGAATGAATTCGTGGAAAAAGGTGAAGATGCCGAACTGGTCAGACGTTTGGGTTTCAGCAAATGCCATCTGTCCTTGGCTATTCCTAAGGATATTGATTATCCTGGTATAAGCTGGTTCCAAGGGAAGAAGATTGCTACATCTTATCCTGAAATTCTGAAGACTTATATGAAAGAGCAGAATGTAGAATCAGAGGTTCATGTCATTACCGGCTCTGTTGAAGTGGCTCCTGGTATTGGTTTGGCTGATGCTATTTTTGATATCGTAAGCTCGGGATCAACATTGGTAAGTAATCGCCTGAAAGAGGTGGAGGTTATTCTCAAGTCTGAGGCACTGCTTATTGCGAACAAGAATTTATCGTCCGAAAAAAAAGAGATTTTGAATGAATTACTTTTCAGACTCAATGCGGTAAAGACTGCCGAAGATAAGAAATATGTATTGATGAATGCTCCTAAAGATAAACTTCAGGAGATTATTGAAGTTCTTCCGGGCATGAAGAGCCCCACTGTGATGCCTTTGGCGCAGGAGGGTTGGTGTTCAGTTCATACTGTTCTCGATCAGAAACGTTTCTGGGAAATTATTGGAAAGCTGAAAGCACTGGGTGCAGAAGGCATTTTAGTATTACCTATCGAGAAAATGATTGTATAATCTAATTGAATCCTGAGATGAAAATAATTAAATATCCTACACGCAGCGAATGGGCTGAATGTCTGAAACGTCCGATGCTTGAAACCGAATCTCTTTTTGATAAGGTAAGGGTGATCATCGATAAAGTCATACACAAAGGTGACAGAGCTGTTCTCGAATATGAGGCTTTGTATGACAAAGTCGATATGGACAGCCTCATTGTTACTCCCGTTGAAATAGAAGAGGCTTGCCAGACGCTTGATGCCAAACTGAAAGCGGCTATCGAACTGGCTGCCGGCAATATCAGGACTTTTCATGAATCGCAGCGCTTCGCGGGAAAAAAGATAGAGACTACTCCCGGTGTGGTATGCTGGCAGAAAGCTGTCGGCATAGAAAAGGTGGGACTATATATTCCCGGTGGAACGGCGCCACTGTTTTCTACTGTGCTGATGCTGGCTATCCCTGCTCAGATTGCCGGTTGCAAAGAGATTGTCCTTTGCACGCCGCCTCAATCATCAGGCAAAGTTCACCCTGCCGTTTTATATGCTGCACATTTAGCAGGAGTAAATAAGATATTCAAGATTGGTGGTGTACAGGCAATTGCTGCTATGGCTTATGGCACTGAATCTGTTCCTAAAGTTTATAAGATATTCGGTCCCGGGAATCAGTATGTAACTGCTGCCAAACAGTTGGTGAGTCTGCGCGATGTGGCGATTGATATGCCTGCAGGTCCTTCCGAAGTAGAAGTACTGGCTGATGCTACGGCTAACCCGGCATTTATTGCTGCTGATCTGCTTTCTCAATCAGAACACGGAATCGATAGTCAGGCGATACTTATCACTACTTCTCAGGAGTTGATAGATAATGTAGTCAAAGAAATCGACACGCAGCTGGCGCAATTACCACGAAAAGAGATTGCAGCGAAATCGCTCGATAACAGCAGGCTGATTTTAGTTAAAGATATGGATGAGGCGATTGATATGACTAATCAATATGCCCCCGAACACCTGATTATCGAAACGGAAGATTATATGAGCATTGCAGGTCGTATTGTCAATGCGGGTTCGGTTTTTCTGGGTGCTTATTCTCCTGAGAGTGCCGGCGATTATGCCTCGGGTACAAACCATACATTGCCAACCAATGGCTATGCCCATGCGTATAGTGGCGTTAGTCTCGATAGTTTCATTCGTAAGATTACCTTCCAGGAACTCACCAGGGAAGGGTTGAATAATATCGGACCGGCCATTGAGGTGATGGCCGAAAACGAGATGCTCGATGCGCATAAGAATGCAGTCTCGGTGCGACTTAAAGAAATAAACAACTGATATAAAAGAAATCTAACTTCTCCGAAATATGAAAACATTACAAGAACTGACTCGTCCGAATATCTGGTCGTTAAAGCCTTATTCCTCCGCCAGGGATGAATACAATGGTGTAGAGGCTTCGGTTTTCCTGGATGCCAACGAGTCTCCGTATAACTCTCCGCACAACCGCTATCCCGATCCTTTGCAGATTGATCTGAAAAAGAAGATTGGTAAGCTGAAAGATGTGGATGTAGAGCAAATCTTTTTGGGCAATGGTAGCGATGAGGCTATCGATTTATTGTTTCGCGCCTTTTGCGAACCACGCATCGATAATGTGGTCGCTATCGATCCTACTTATGGCATGTATAAGGTTTGTGCCGATGTGAATAATGTGGAATATCGAAAAGTACTACTCGATGATCAGTTTCAAATCACTGCCGATAAACTTCTGGCTGCTACTGATGAGCACACCAAGCTGATCTTTCTTTGTTCGCCCAACAATCCAACAGGTAACGATTTATCGAAAGAGATGATTCTCGAAGTGCTCGATAAGTTTGATGGCCTGCTGATTCTTGATGAAGCTTATAACGATTTCTCAGAAACAGACTCTTTTATTTCACGATTGAAAGATTATCCCAATCTGGTAGTATTGCAGACTTTTTCCAAGGCATGGGCATCGGCCGCTATTC
The DNA here is from genome assembly GCA_947074195.1 of uncultured Bacteroides sp. Classification (GTDB taxonomy): domain Bacteria; phylum Bacteroidota; class Bacteroidia; order Bacteroidales; family Bacteroidaceae; genus Bacteroides. The sequence continues at coordinate 2,622 of CAMTOS010000003.1, read as the reverse complement.
GTTTGGGTATGGCGTTTGCTTCTCCAGAGATTATTCATATTCTGAATAAGATAAAGTATCCATATAATATCAATATGCTGACGCAAAAGCATGCCATGGAGATGCTTCACCGTCATTATGAAATTGATCATTGGGTGAAAACGCTAAAAGAAGAGAAGTTGCGTTTTGAGGCAGAGTTGTTGAAAATATCTTGTGTGGAGCACATCTACCCATCGGATGCTAACTTCTTTTTGATGCGTGTGACCGATGCGGTTAAGATTTATAATTACTTTGTATCTCATGGCATCATCGTCAGAAATCGTCACAATATATCGCTTTGCATGAATTGCCTTCGTATTACCGTAGGTATGCGTAATGAGAATAACAGCGTGATTTCTGCTTTGAAAGAGTTCTCAAAGATGGAGGATGCACAATGAAGAAAGTCCTTTTTATAGATCGTGATGGTACATTGGTTCTCGAACCGCCTGTAGATTATCAGTTGGATGCCTATGAGAAACTTGTCTTCTATCCTAAAGTATTTCGCAATCTTCAGTTTATTGCCGAGAATCTTGACTTCGAACTGGCCATGGTTACCAATCAGGATGGTTTGGGCACAGCTTCATTCCCGGCAGATACATTCTGGCCGGTCCATAATCTGGTGATGCAGACTTTTAAAGGCGAGGGAATTGAGTTCGATGAAGTCTTTATCGATCCGAGTATGCCCGAGGAGAATAGTCCTAACCGCAAACCGCGCACAGGAATGCTTACCAAATATATAAATAATCCTGCATATGATCTGGCAGGAAGTTTTGTGATTGGCGATCGTGCTACGGATGTTGAGCTGGCAAAGAATTTGGGTTGTAAAGCGATTTTGCTTCAATCTGATATGTCGGTATTGAAGGAGAAAGGTCTTGAAGACTATTGTGTGCTGGCAACTACCGACTGGGATCAGATTACCGAATTCCTTTTTGCTGGTGAACGCCGCGCTAACGTGCAACGTACCACCAAAGAGACTGATATTTATGTGTCGGTTAATCTCGATGGTCACGGCCAATGTGATATCTCTACCGGACTGGGTTTCTTCGATCATATGCTGGAGCAGATTGGTAAACATTCGGGTATTGATCTGACGATTCGCGTAAAGGGAGACCTGAATGTCGATGAGCATCATACCATAGAAGATACAGCTATCGCACTGGGTGAATGTTTACTGATGGCACTCGGCAATAAACGTGGCATAGAGCGTTATGGTTTTGCATTGCCAATGGATGATTGTCTGTGCCAGGTTTGTCTGGATTTTGGTGGCCGTCCATGGTTGGTTTGGGATGCCGAGTTTAATCGCGAGAAAGTGGGAGATATGCCTACCGAAATGTTTCTTCATTTCTTTAAGTCGCTTAGCGATGCGGCGAAGATGAATCTAAACATCAAAGCCGAAGGACAAAACGAACATCATAAAATAGAGGGAATATTCAAAGCATTGGCCAGGGCTATAAAGATGGCCATCAAGCGGGATATTTACCATTACGAACTACCTTCCAGTAAGGGAGTTCTTTAAAAACAGAAAAGTCAGTCTGCACCGTTTGTGCGACTGACTTTTTTATTTGTCATCTGTTCTGAATTATAATTTCTCTATCTCTTCCAGCCATGCTGCTGACGAAGCATCACTTGGCATACGCCAGTCGCCTCGCGGACTAATTGAGATGCTACCCACTTTCGGACCATCGGGCAGACAAGAGCGCTTGAACTGCTGATTAAAGAAGCGTCTGAAGAAAATGTAGAGCCATTTCTTAATCACATCATCTGTATAAACCGATTTAAAGGCCAGTGTGGCAAGCATAAAAATCTTTGTTGGTCTGAAACCGAATCTCAGGAAATAGTACAGGAAGAAATCATGCAACTCATACGGACCGACCAAATCTTCTGTTTTCTGTTTGATATTTCCGTTTTCATCGGCAGGAATAAGTTCCGGACTGATCGGTGTATCTACAATGTCGAGCAATGTTTCGCGCGATTTTTTATCTACATCATGTTCGGCTACCCATTTCACCAGGTGTTTCACCAATGTTTTCGGTATGCTTGTATTCACCGCATACATCGACATATGGTCACCGTTGTATGTAGCCCAACCCAGTGCCAGCTCTGATAAATCGCCTGTACCAATGACCAGTCCGCCCACCTGATTGGCTATATCCATCAGAATTTGGGTGCGCTCGCGTGCCTGTGAGTTTTCATAGGTGATATCATGAACCTCAGGATTGTGATCTATATCTTTAAAATGCTGGATGCAAGCTGCTTTAATGCTGATCTCTCTAATGGTAATTCCCAATGATTTCATCAGCTGAATGGCATTGTTATAGGTACGGTCTGTTGTACCGAACCCCGGCATGGTAATACCGATAATGCCTTCGCGCGATAAGCCGAGCTTATCGAAAGTATGTACACAAACCAATAGAGCAAGCGTAGAATCGAGTCCCCCTGAAATACCCACAACCACATTCTTCGTGCGTGTATGCACAAGGCGTTGCGCCAGTCCGGAAGTCTGAATGGCAAATATCTCTTCGCAACGCTCATCAAGTGCCGCACCTTTTGGTACAAACGGATGCATATCGAACGTACGTGTAATCTCGAATTTATCTTCGGCCG
>CAMTOS010000002.1 GCA_947074195.1 uncultured Bacteroides sp. | reverse complement strand
AAATATTAACTTAGCTGTCTAATTTAGGGCTGTCCTAAAAAGGGGAAGCTGACAAAAAGGGGAAGCTGACAATTTGATATTCGAAATTATAATACCTTAAATATCGAAAGCATAATTCTCTTAGGATATTCTCAGATAAACAATCAAAACAAAAGCTTCTAACTTCTCAGAAGCTTTTTTTATATCTTCACATCTGAAAAACATTGAAAAACCGAAAGCCATGGCCAAGCATGATAAACTTTTAATAAGATGCCTCAATTCACTTTATGCTGATGAGGTAACCGATGCACTACTCGAACAGGATATTGATTCACGTCAGCAATTTGAGAGTAAAGACAGCAAGAATCGCGGTCCTTTAGATGAAGTTGACATCTTTGTATCCGGTGATGATTATGATCGGGCATCTGATATATTATCAGAGATTGGCAGCACACGAAATACGAAATCAATAGTTTTCTGCCCCACTTGCGACAGTCAGGAAGTGAGCAGTATTACTCCATATGCCAAATACCGGAAAATAATGCGAATAACCGGCCATGTATGTATCATTTTGTGTATTTGCATTTTCATATTTAAACAAGCACTCGTTAAGGATTCTACCCCAATGATATTCTTATTAACCTCGCTAATGGTTATTGGTGGCATACTTTTGCATTTCTCAAAAAAAGAGTATTGTCAGGCCAATTATAAATGCCGCAAATGCAGGCGCCGGTTTTATTGGTAAACTCTTCTCCAATTCTGAATCAGAATAAAAAATATCCGTTCTTAAAGTCGGCAAAAACCATAATGCACCAGGTTTTATCATACTGTGTTAGACTATTCTAACTTTATATCTTTCAAATATTTGCAATTCAAGATACTTATTGCGTAATTTGTGTAACGTAAATACTGTAATTACATTTATTATGAAACCGAATAATCCATTCCTTATTTCAGGATATTATAGTCCGGAATATTTCTGTGATCGCGAAAAGGAGACAGAGTTAATGATGAATGCTTTATATAATGGCAGAAATATTACACTGATTGCTCCGCGACGTATGGGTAAAACAGGGTTGATCAAGAATGTATTTTATAATTTACAAGACCATGAGCCTGATACCATCACCTTTTACATGGATATTTTCTCGACTCAGTGTCTGAGCGATTTTGTTCATTTGTTTGCAAGCACCGTACTTGGGAAACTGGATTCTACTCCGCAAAAAGCATTGAACCGAATTAATCAGTTTTTAAAAAGTTGTCGTCCTTCCTTAACGTTTGATGAATTGAATGGTATTCCTAAAGTAGCACTTGAAATTGCACCATCAAAAGAGGAAGCTACGCTGAAGGAAATTTTTGATTATCTCCAGTCTTCAGAGAAGCGTTGCTATATTGCTATTGATGAATTTCAGCAAATAGCCGAATATCCCGAAAAGGGTGTAGAAGCATTACTACGTTCTTATATTCAGTTTATGCCGCATATCAATTTTATATTTGCCGGCAGCAAACAACATGTCATGCAGGAAATGTTTCTTTCGGCTAAACGACCGTTTTATCAGAGCACGCAAATCTTATCTATTGACAAGATAGATGAAATGATATATTATAATTTTGCAGCAGAGCTTTTTACGGAACAGGGTCTTGAGCTGGATGCAACTACTTTCGGTCATTTTTACCAGAAGTTTGATGGCCATACCTGGTATATACAGGCTTTACTGAACAGGCTTTATGGTTATAGAAAACCGGCATCGGTTGAGTTGGTCAATTTTGCGATAGAAGAAATTGTTTCTGAATCGGTTTATAATTATGAGAATCTGATAAAGGCGTATACACTTAGCAGCATTAAGCTTCTTAAGGCTATTGCAAAAGAGGGTTGCGTTAAAGAGATTAATTCCGGTGAATTTATTACCAAATACAAACTGAAAGCGGCAAGTAGTGTGAATGTAGCATTGAAAAAACTTATATCTAATGAGATTGTATACAAATCGGATAAAGGATATATTGTTTATGATCGTTTCATGGCGCTTTGGCTTTCGGGATTACCATTTTAAGATTATTGCAAATATTCTCTGTCAGGAAATTTTTATATCAAAAACTTTACTCTAATTTTGTGCTTTAATTTAATTCACACATTTATTATAATTTATCTATGAACGCGCAAAACGTCGATGCATTTATCATTGCAAATAGAAGGAATTTCAGAGATTATCACATTCCATTGATCAGAGAGATTTTATTGAAAGCCGATGAATCGAAATGGGTTATGCTACAATCTTTAGATTTTAAAGATCCAACCATCGCTTTAGTCGTTTCGCTTTTAGTGGGCGGATTGGGTATTGACCGCTTTTATGTGGGTGATATCGGTTTGGGTGTGGTCAAATTGATTACCTGTGGAGGGGCTTATATATGGACCATCGTTGACTGGTTTCTGATTATGGGCGTTGCCAAAGATAAAAATATGGAAAAACTTCAAATGTTTTTATAATGAATAAACGAAAGCTGTATATTACCCTTTTATCGATAAGCATTGCGGGATATATATGGCTTTTTTTCTCTTCTTCTTCTGACGGAACGCATTTCTGGCGAGGTTGTGGCCTGAAGCAGTTTTTTCATATTCCCTGCCCTGCCTGCGGATCGACACGCGCCATGCGTTTATTGCTTACCGGCGAATTTAAAGAATCTCTTCTTCTTAATCCTAATGGATTGGTGCTTCTTTCAGCGATGATGATTATTCCGCTGTGGATTGTCATGGACTTACTTTTAAATAAAGATAGTTTTTATAATAGTTATCAATACGTTGAACAGAAATTGAAGAACAAGCGAATTTTGTTTAGTATCTTGTTTCTGTATCTTATAAATTGGGGCTGGAATCTGATGAAGTTTCTTTAAATATATCTTCTGAAAAGATATTTATTCTGTTTTAAGGCTTTCACTCACTCCTATCCTGTCATTCATTCCATTTCCCGAGTCTATTCCAGTGTTTTTATCCAATTATTCAATCGATATTGGTCAATACATCTGCATAATTTAATTTTGCAGGTATTAAGATTTAGATGGATATGGAAAAGACTGATATTTATAATAATTATGGCGAACAGACAATTGCCATCCATGCCGGTGAAATACCCGACCCCGTAACTAAAGCCTCATCGCCCAACCTTGTTATGTCGACTACTTTTATAGCTGAAGCTGATGCCGGCTTTTCTGTCGAAGGTATGAGCGAGAATGACCCGTTTATATATACGCGCTGGGGAAACCCCACTGTGCGCCAATTGGAAGAAAAGCTGTGCGCTATTGAAGGGGCCGAGGCAGCCATTGCTCTGGGTAGCGGAATGGCAGCGATTTCTACATTGTTATTCGATCAGCTGAAAGCGGGTGATCATGCCATTATTAGTGATGTGGCTTATGCGGCTTTATCGGAAATCACAAATGAGATGATTCCTGAACTTGGCATTGAAGTTACAAAGGTGAATTGTGCCGATGTTCAGGCCATAAAGAATGCGGTAAAACCGAATACGCGACTGATTTATACCGAAACGCCCTGCAATCCGCTTTTACGATTGACGGATATTGAGGCGGTGGCTGAAATAGCTCGCACACATGGCATCAAACTGGCGGTGGACTCAACGTTTGCTACTCCGGCGGCAACTAAGCCACTGGAATTAGGTGCTGATTTTGTAATTCATTCGCTTACAAAATATTTAGGCGGTCATGGCGATGCTCTTGGAGGTGTAATTCTCGGTTATAAGAAAGATATTATTCCGTTACGAAAAAAGACGGCCATTCGTCTGGGTGGTTCATTGAGTCCGTTTAACGCATGGCTTATTCTCAGGGGCATAGCCACTTTTCCTATACGTATGAAAGTGCATGAAGCGAATGCTCTGAAAGTGGCACATTTTCTGGAGCAACATTCAAAAGTAAAAAGGGTAATTTATCCGGGATTGCCTTCGCATCCGCAATATCAGTTGGCTGAAAAACAGATGAAGAATTTTTCTGGTTTACTCACATTTCAGGTAGAAGATGGCAAAGCGGCAGCAGCTGTATTGGCCAGAGAATTAAAAGTGATTCACTATGCGGTTTCTCTGGGGCATCACCGCTCGCTTATCTTTTACCTGAATAGTGAGGATTTACTTAAAACATCTTTCCGGTTTACGACAAAAGAAGAACTCGACTCATGGCAGGAATTTGCCGGTAAAGGAATATTCCGTTTGTCAGTAGGATTGGAGGATGCGGATGATTTAATCGGGGATTTAAACCATGCATTGAGTCTTCTGTAGAAAACCGGGAAAACAAATTTAAAATCTTCTTTGCAGGAATAACCAGCTGCAAAGAAGACTAAGCATTTAAACATCAGTAGTTTGACAACTATGTTAATTTAAAAGCAAAATAAAGAAGTCAATATAAATTATGACGGATATTTGATTAAAAATAAAAATATCTGAATTATTAATCTTACCTTTGTATTCCAGAAACATCAGAGTTTATTTCGAAGCCAATAAATAATATTAAATCGATCTCTTGAAACCAGGCTTCATTATCAAATTCCACTGTTCTAAAATTGAGGCACAGATGTTGCGAGAAACATTCAGGCCTGATGCATTTTTAAAGGATTTGATAATACAGTCTTCTCCATAATATAATTTGTTCTTTATATTCCTCTTTATTCCGCAACAAATTTATTCTACGTATTATTTATAAATCATACTTTAAAATTCTTTGCATCAATTTATATACTAATTTTAAAGTAAATGACATTTAAGGATTTAAATATATCTGAGCCCGTTTTAAAGGCTTTAGAAGAAAAAAATTATACTACACCTACTTCGATTCAAAAGAAGGCAATACCAGTGGCTATTCAAGGCCAGGACGTATTGGGACTTGCCCAGACAGGAACGGGCAAAACAGCAGCCTTCGCAATTCCTGTTTTGGAATTGCTAAAGAAGAATGCCCCGGTTAATAAAAGATTTCCCTCCATCAAAGCTTTGATTCTTACTCCTACACGAGAACTTGCTATCCAGATTGAAGAAGCATTTGCAGACTATGGTAAATATACCGGTTTACGTCATACCGTGATTTTTGGTGGCGTAAAACCAGCACCGCAAGTTAAAGCTTTAAAGGCCGGAGTCGATATTTTGATAGCTACACCAGGAAGATTATTAGATTTTATTGGTCAAGGTATCGTTAAATTGCACGAAATCAATATATTTGTGCTCGATGAAGCTGATCGCATGCTTGATATGGGTTTTATTCATGATATTCGCCGCATTATTCCGATGCTTCCGAAAAAGAAACAGACCTTATTCTTCTCGGCTACAATGCCGAAAGCTGTCGAAAAAATATCGGATGCTTTATTGAAAAAACCGGTCAGAGTTGAGGTTGCCCCGGTTTCATCGACTGTAGATAAAATAGATCAGTTTTTGTATTATGTTGAAAAACCTGAAAAAATTGATTTATTAGTTGATTTGCTAAACAAAAAGCATGACGAACGTGTATTAGTCTTTTCGCGGACGAAACATGGTGCAGATAAAATTGCACGCGTGCTGAATAAAAAGAAAATAGGATGTGAGGCCATTCACGGGAATAAATCTCAGAATGCGCGTCAGAATGCTCTAAGCAATTTTAAATCGGGTAAAACCAGAATTATTATTGCAACAGATATAGCCGCAAGAGGTATTGATATTCAGGACCTTGGAGTGGTTATTAATTATGATTTACCGGATGTGGCGGAGACTTATGTACACCGTATTGGTCGCACAGGACGTGCGGGTAAAGATGGAATGGCATATACCTTCTGCACAAAGGAAGATCGGACAATGTTAAATGATATACAAAAACTAACCGGTAGAAAACTGAACAGAGTTTCTGAACCGGCCTAAAAAATTTAGAATGGCAAATAGAGTAACAACAGGAAAAAGAGATATTGAAAAGAAGAAACAACAAAAGCGTGAAGAGAAACAAAAGCGCAAACAAGAGCGTGCCAATGCCGGAACTCGTTCTTTTGATGATATGATTGCTTATGTAGATGAAAACGGTATGCTACACTCTACTCCACCCGAGAAATCTAAGGTTGAGGTAGATCTTGAAAACATTGCTGTTTCTACACCAAAACAGGAAGATATCGTGGAAGAACCAAATCAGGGAAGAGTTGAATTTTTTAATGAAGAAAAAGGATTTGGCTTTATTAAAAATCTGAATAACGCTGATAAATACTTTTTTCATATATCTTCGGCTCCGCAAAACATTGCCATCGGAAATAAAGTAACCTTTGAAGTAGAACGTGGTGCCCGCGGTTTGGTTGCCGTTCGTATTTCAATTATATAATAACAATTTTAATTTAGAAAGAAAATGAACATTTATGTTTCAAATTTGAGCTGGGGCACAAAAAGTGACAGCCTGCACGATTTATTTGCTCAGTATGGTGAAATTGCTTCAGCAAACATTATTAATGATCGCGAAACTGGTCGTTCTCGTGGTTTTGGTTTTGTTGAAATGCCAAACGATGAAGAAGGTCAGAAAGCTATCGACGCTTTAAATGGTACTGATTTCGAAGGAAAAACGATTAATGTAAGTGTTGCACGTCCAAGAACTGAACGCCCTGCAGGTGGTGGTGGTTACGGTGGTGGCAACCGCGGTGGTTACGGTGGTGGTAGCCGTGGTGGCTATGGCAACAACGGCGGTGGTTATAACCGTGGCGGTGGCAGATATTAATTCGATAAGAACTGATAGATAATCTCAAAAGAGTCTGGCAATAAATGCCAGACTCTTTTTTTGTATCTCTCTACCGAAAGATTAATAAATATTGATTTTTACAATAATAATAAAAACAATACATCTCTTCAGGACGTTAAAAAAACAACAAACGATGAGAATGTATTATGAAAGCGAAACGTATATGGTTGTGTGCCCTTCTGATGTGTTGTGCCGGATTTGTCTATACACAGGATTTGACAATCTTTGGTGAGGTAAGACCCAGAGCTGAATACAGAGATGGTTATGCAAAACCCATTATAACCAGTAATAAAGGTGGCTTCTTCGTAAAACAAAGGACCCGAATAGGAGCGAATTTCACTTATGATTTCATTGAAATGGAAGTGACTTTCCAGGACTCGCGTGTATGGGGCGATTCATCGGATGATACGGATAATCCGTCAGTTGGTTTATACCAGGCATGGGCTTTATTTGACATTCTTCCGGGATTCCAGGCAAAAGTGGGCAGACAAGTACTACAATATGATGACCGAAAACTCTTCGGACCATCAGATTGGTCGGATTCTGGTAATGCATTTGATATGTTGCTGCTGAAATATGAGCTTAATGATGATTTTAAAGTTCATGCAGGTTTTTCTTATTCTAACAATAATGATATTTCTGAGGAAACATATTATCAGACTGAAATGATATACAGAATTATGGGAATGTTCTGGATGTCGAAAAACATTACTAAAGATATTACTCTATCGGCCATCGGGGCGATCCTGTCTAATCAGGACACTATATCTGTTGGTGGTAAAGAGAATTATAAAAAACGGAAATATTATAATCAGGGAACGATAGGTGGTACTTTCCGCTATACCCCTTCATCCTTTCCACTCCAACTTATGTTTGAAGGCTATTATCAGTATGGCAGAGTGGTTTATAAAGATGCGTTAGACCGCCTAAAAAGTTATTACATTGTCGGGAATGCATCTTATGAGTTTTTACCATGGCTTTCGGTAGCAGCAGGTTATGAATATATTTCTGGCGACAGAAATCCGGATAACGGTATTCAGCGTGGATATATGCATCTTTTTGGCGATACACACGATTTTAACGGGACGATGGACTATTGGACGAATACCGGCGAAAGAGGTTTACAGGATGTATATGCAGGTGTTCTATTTGAACTAAATAAAAAGCGTACATCTATAGAGGGCATTTTCCATCATTTTAAAACAGCTGTTCCTGTTAAGAATCTTAAAGGAAAGAAACTGGGTTATGAGCTCGATTTTATCGTTAAGCATAAACAGAATTCATGGCTAAAGTTTGAAATAGGCTATGATATCTATTTTACAAACGAAAATGTACGCATTCTAAAAGGAGCATCGGGAGAAAAAACACGCCTGGCACAATGGGTATATGGCAGTATTAACCTCAACCCATCGGTGGCGCTTAATGTGATTAAGAAAAAGAAAGATTAGTCATTGGTTTATCACTCCTGCAATATGCTGCTTTAACAGGAGCAAACCGTGAATGATGCGGATGAGCTCCTCATTCGCCGGTGTGCGATATGGCTTATCTTCGAAACTGCAGATAGATTCAAAACTCTGAATAAATTTAGCTATTTCTTTCATCTCATCAGTAAGTCCTTTGTCATATTCTGATGCTTCATTAAACATAGCCACAGGAGTATGGTGTAAGGCATCAGTTTCGTAATGCGCCAATAATGCGGCGAACATCTTCTCATAAGACATGATGGCAATATTAAACAGCAATGTATTATCGAACCGGCTTGGTTTGGTAAGATGTTTTTCCAGGGTGTTTAAATAGCCTTCACCATCCCTGAATAATTGTTTGCTTTGTTTCTTCCAACTGAAAAATTCCATAATGATTTATTTTGCGGGTGAATAGAATTTGGATAGTTAATCAATCGAGTCTTCGTGCCCAAAAATACATTTCGGGAGTAGTTGGCGAGAAGCCTTCAGAGAAATAGAGGATTTGTGCAACTTCATTATCTTTACGCACTTCGAGAGTCATTTTCCTGCAGTTTATTTGTCCGGCTATCTCTATGAGCTTACGTAACAACATTTTCCCTTTTTTCTTTCCACGATATTCCTCCTCAATAAACAGATCGTGAATGTTCATCACTCTTCCTGCAAGAAATGTGGAGAAACTGATAAATGCCACGGCATAACCGATGATTTCTTCTTCCTGAACAATGAAAAGAACAATAGCATTCGGATTAGTCTCCAATCCATCGAGTAAATGCAGCTTCTGCCGATCGGTGAGTGGTGTACCACCTCCTTTAGGATCGGTGATATAAGCATTTACCAAATCGCATAATCGTGAGCAGTGCTGTGGATCAGTAAAATCGCAGTTCTCAAAATATTTTGAATTATTGTATACCTGAAAAGCCATAATGAAATAGATTAAATGGTGAATATTCAATTTTTACCCTCATGAGTTTTAAAGATTCTCGGCTCCATATTATATTTCTTTATTCGTAAACCCATCATTCGTTCGGTGATGCCTAAAATACCAGCCGCTTTTGTAATATTACCTTTGGTGGTTATCAGCGTATCATGAATAATCTGTTTCTCTAATTTATCGAGTATCACTTCGAGCGTGCCCTGATGTTCGGTTTTGCTCGATGAAGCATTCTGTATGGTTGGCGGTAAGTTATATGAATGTATGACATCATCTGTAGAAAGAATACAACAGCGTTCAATACAGTTCTCGAGTTCGCGAATATTACCGGGCCAGTGATAGACCATAAGCGAATCTATTGCAGATGCTGTGATTCTCTTTATGGTTCGTCCATTCTGTTTATTAAACTTATCGATAAAGTAATTGACAAGTGTAGGAATATCATGGAGTCTTTCACGCAATGGCGGCGTGTAGATCGGGAAAACATTTATACGATAATATAAATCTTCTCTGAAAGTATTTTCAGCAATCATTTTCTCCAGATCTTTATTTGTAGCACATATTACGCGCACATCTACATTGATAGATTTATTTCCACCAATTCTTTCGATCTGACGCTCTTGCAGAACACGCAACAATTTTACCTGTGTGGATAACGGAATATCGCCAAATTCATCAAGAAAGATAGTTCCGCCGTTTGCAGCTTCAAACCGACCTATTCGCTGAGTGGTAGCTCCGGTGAATGCTCCTTTCTCATAACCGAAAAGCTCACTTTCAATTAAGTTATCAGGCAATGCAGCACAGTTTACTTTTATGAAAGGCTTTGTGCTACGCTTACTATTGAAATGAATAGCATCTGCAATAAGCTCTTTACCTACTCCACTTTCACCACGAATTAAGACTGTGGTTTGAGTTGGTGCCACACTTTGGATTAATCTGAATACTTCGTGCAGCTTCCCGGAGTTACCAACAATACCTTTAAAAGTACGCTCGGTAATGGCTTGTTTGAGCATACTGTTTTCTTTTCGGAGTTCATCAATTGCTTCGTGATTTTTTTGCCGGCGACGCACTGCACGTGCAATCATTGATCCTACGATAGAAAGCAACTGCATATTATCATTAAAATTAGGAACACCACGATAAACTTTATGAATGCTTAATGCACCAATAATCTCATTTTTCTCTTTCAACGGAATACACAAAAAAGAGACATCAAGATTATCGATTTTATAAGGCAGCCCAATTTTATTAATAAATTCTTTGCAATCTGAAATGCAGGGAACAATAATCATTTTTCCTGTTTGAATGACGTTCCCTATTACACCCTCACCCGGTTTATAGGTGATGTTTGTAAGATCTTTATTGTTTAAACCATATGCACCCTCAACGTATATTAATTCCTTTTTTCTGTTGAGCACAGAAATCATAATTGTATCTGCTTTAAGTTGTTTTTGAAGCAAGTCAATAACCACATCAATATTCAGATCGGTAGCATTAAGTTCGTTACTTATTTGTAACAAGAGATTTAGATCTTTCTTTACTTCACATTCTTCCCTTACCCTGTTAATACATAGATTTCCCATAAAAACAATCTTTTAAAAAGAGATTTAGACCTACTGATTTGCCAAATATATGCATTATTTTAATCAAATAAATCTTTTTATCCGTTTTTATGCTACATAAATGTCTTATTTATATTTATTCCATGTTTTACATACCTTTATGATACTTCGCAAATACTACATAATTGTAATATTTCACTTATTTAAATACATTAAAGTAATTGTTCACCAAGCGCACTTAACACATATACTACTGATTTACAATTACATATCATTTTGGCACGATTTTAGTTATATAAATTATGTAAAATGATGCATTATGGAAAATGTTTTTCAGATTAACGGAGCTATTGCAATTTATAAAGGTGAAGAATTGTTTTTAGGCATGTCACATTACACACTTTTAAAACTGATACTCGAAGAAGGATCTATTAACGCGGCAGCAAAAAGAAAAGGGATGTCTTATCAGCAGGCATGGAATCTTATAGATCAGCTAAACAGAGTTTCACCTATTCCTATTGTAATACGACAAAAAGGAGGATCAGGAGGAGGTGGCTGTACTGTCAGCAATTACGGCAAAGCAATTTTAAGACTCTTTGAATATAAGATAAAAGATTTCAATCAGTATCTGGAACACACGAATATGGACATGCAGAAATGTGTATTATAATTTTTTTGTGTATCGTTATCTGCAAAAAGAATAACGTTTTTAAAAGGCTTGCTTAATAGGTTTTCAATAGAATTTATAGAGGATAACGGTTTATCCTTTTTTTAAAAGAACCGTTATCCTCTTTAAATATAACGACACGTTTTCAAACATAAATTTAAATGGTATTATTATGAAAAAAAAATGGGTATTTAAAAGAGGATTATTTCTGGGATTAACATTATTGATGTGCGCAATTACTCAGGCACAGAATCTTACAATTTTTGGGGAAATTCGCCCGAGGGCGGAATACAGAGATGGATATGGTTCGCCTATTACATCGGACAACAGAAGTGGTTTCTTTGTACAGCAAAGAACCAGATTCGGAGCTACTTTTTCTAATAGTCTGGTTAAAATGCAAGTCACTCTGCAAGATGCACGCACCTGGGGCGAAGGAGGACACAATGTTGACAATCCCTCTATAGGAGTATATGAAGCCTGGGGTGAAATTCTGATGTTACCGGGTTTTGTGGCCAGGGTAGGTCGTCAGCCATTAAGATACGATAATCGTAAACTATTTAGTCCGGCCAACTGGAGTAATACCGGGAATGCATTCGACATGATTTTATTGAAGTATAATCTGGATAATGATTTCATGATTGATGGAGGATTCTCCTATTCAAACAACAGTGCAATTTCTCATGAATCATACTATACGCCGGCAATGAAATATCGTTTCATGGAATTGCTGTGGATGTCTAAGAAGTTTGGCGACGATGTGACTGTTACTGCCATCGGAGTTGCTCTTTCTGCACAGGATACCATTGCTACCGAAGGCAAAAACAATTATAAAACGTATCATCACTATACACAATATACCATGGGGGGAACTGTAAGCTATAGCCCGCAATCATTCCCTTTAAAATTAATGGCTGAAGCTTATTATCAGAGAGGTAAGGTAATCTATAAAGGTGCTCTTGATAAATTGAAAAGTTATTATCTTGTAGCAAATGGATCATATAAATTCTGTCCGGTATTCTCTCTTGCGGCCGGTTATGAATATATCTCGGGAGATAAGAATCCGAATAATGGTATTCAGCGTGGCTTCATCCATTTGTTCAGAGGCCATCATGACTTCAATGGATCGATGGACTACTGGAACAATACCGGTAATCGTGGTTTGCAGGATTTATACGGAGGATTCCTGCTCGATTTCAAGAAAGGACGTACCACTATCGAAGGCAATTATCACTACTTTAAAACCGGGGTTCAGGTTTCTAATCTTGACGGAAAGAAAATCGGTAGCGAACTCGATTTCACTTTTAAACATAAAGCTTATACGTGGCTATCTTTGGAAGCTGGCTATAGCATCTATTTTGTAAACGATAATCTGAAAATCATTAAAGGTGTAGCGGGCGAGAAAATCAGAACTCCGCAATGGGCTTATGCAAGTATATCTATCAAACCATCGGTGGCACTCCAGCTATTAAGTAAAAAATAAATTCATAGGTATTAAAACTCTAAAAGAATAAATGTTATGAAAAAAACAATGTTTTTAATCAGCTTGCTTTTTGCAGTTGTATTTACAGTGAATGCACAAAAAGTGAATGTGGCTGCTGCCGCCAATCTCAGATATGTGCTTGAGGAAATAAAGAATGATTATGAAAAGGTGAATCCCGGTAGCAAGATAAACATTACATTCGGTGCCTCGGGAAATCTGGTACAACAGATTCTAAATGGAGCCAATTTCAATTTCTTTATGGCTGCAGACAATAGCTTTCCACTTAAACTGAAAGAGAAAGGGGTTACTTATGGCGATATGAAAACATATGCTTTCGGAAAACTTGCGATGTATAGTACTTCTGTTGACGTTGATAAAGGTCTTTCAGTTCTGACTGAACCTGCTGTTAAAAAGATTTCGATAGCTAAACCCGAAACAGCACCTTATGGCGAAAGATCGATTGAATTACTGAAGAAAGAGGATCTTTATGAAATATTAAAACCAAAAATTGTATTTGCCGATAACATCTCTCAGGCTGCACAGTTTGCATATACCGGTAATGCAGAAGTTGGTTTTGTTGCTTTATCGCTTGCTCTGTCACCCGAAATGACTGAAAAAGGTAAAGCATATGTTATTCCACAATCGATGTATACGCCAATTGAACAGGCTTGTATTCTTATTAAACAGAATGCCGCTAATCCTGAAGCGAAGAAGTTTATGAACTATGTATTATCTCCGGCCACAAAAGAGGTGTGGGAGAAATATGGTTATGCATCTCCGGCAGGTGAATAATCAGATAATAATATAAGATCTTGCACATGTACATAAGTGGCTCTTAAAAGTTACATTAATGTAAGATTGTATGAAGTATCCTACCTTAACAGTAGGATACTTTTTTTATATAATCTCTTCGCTTTAAAAAATTATCATTTTATATACTGCTATATATCAGTATTTTACAACACATAACAAAAGTTACTTTCACTTTCTATCACATTATGGCACGCTTTTTTCTTAATGAATAATAAAGAATTAATCTTTTAGTTTTCACGATTACACTATGTATTAATATTAAAAATTAGGTATTATGAGAAAGATTGCTATTTACGGAAAAGGTGGAATTGGTAAAAGTACTACCACACAGAACACAGTAGCCGGACTGGCTGAAATGGGTAAAAAGGTAATGGTTGTGGGATGTGATCCTAAAGCAGACTCAACCCGTTTGTTGTTGCACGGACTTGCTCAGAAAACTGTGCTCGATACTTTAAGAGACGAAGGTGAAGATGTAGATCTTGACGATGTAATGAAGACTGGTTTCAGTAATACAAACTGTGTAGAATCCGGCGGTCCTGAACCAGGTGTTGGTTGTGCAGGCCGTGGTATCATTACTTCAATTAACTTGCTCGAACAGCTTGGTGCTTACGATGATGACAAACATCTGGATTATGTATTCTATGATGTACTTGGTGACGTTGTTTGCGGTGGTTTCGCCATGCCTATCCGCGATGGTAAAGCACAGGAAGTCTATATCGTTTGCTCGGGCGAAATGATGGCCATGTATGCGGCCAATAATATCTGCAAATCTATCTCGAAATTCGGTAAAGTTGGTACTGTACGCTTAGGCGGCCTCATCTGCAACTCCAGAAAAGTAGATAACGAAGCAAATATGATTGAGGAATTCGCTAAGAAACTTGGAACACAAATGATTCATTTTGTACCACGCGATAATATGGTTCAGCATGCAGAGATTAACCGTAAAACAGTGATCGACTATGCTCCTGAACACAATCAGGCTAATGAATATCGCCAGCTGGCAAAGAAGATTAACGAAAATACCATGTTTGTTATCCCTACTCCGTTGCCAATGAATGAGCTGGAAGATTTACTTGTGAGCTTCGGTATTATGAACTAACCAAAATAAATAGGAGAAAATACTATGTATCTTTTAAGAGCCATTGTGAGACCAGAAAAATCGCCAGTTGTCATGGCCGCTTTATTTAATGCAGGCTTTCCCGCCGTAACGAAACTTTCGGTATTCGGACGCGGACGACAACGAGGATTGAAAGTAGGAAACGTGACTTATGACGAATTGCCTAAAGACCTCCTGATGATTGTAATTCCGGAAGCAGACAAGGATTATGTTGTCGAAACGATTATGGATGCCGCACGTTCGGGTCCGGAGGGTCAGTTTGGTGATGGTAAAATATTTGTTACTCCGGTAGAAGAGACTTATACCATTTCATCGGGTAAAATGGATAAATAATCTAAAGTTAAAGATCTATGAAATTAATATTAGCAATTCTCCGGATAGCCAAAATGCAGGATACTAAAAATGCCCTTCAGGAAGCTGGTCTGCCATCGTTCACCGTTATGCCTGTGCTCGGCAGAGGTAAAGGACATGGTGACCTTGAGAAAGCAGATAAGTATGATCCTGCCCTGAGAGATTTGATTTCTGAAATGCCGCGATTAAAATCGAAAAGAATGATTTCGCTTGTGGTTACTGATGAAAAAAAAGATCTGGCTTTAGAGACCATTATCAAAACGAATCAGACCGGATCGAGCGGAGACGGTAAGATTTTTGTGATAGATACAGTGGATTCTGTTCACATCAGAACAGGTGAAACAGGTGACAAAACACTTGACTAAAATTTGAATCGAATGGAAAAAGATATAATTACCCCTCTTGCTTCTTTTAAAGAGGAAGTATTGGAGATCTATCCAAAGAAAGTGGGGAAAAAGAGGAATAAGGCAATTACTTATAACGATCCGAATGATATTCCTGAGATTCAGGCGAATGTCAGAACCATTCCGGGAATTATTACTCAGCGTGGTTGTACTTATGCAGGATGTAAAGGGGTGGTGCTCGGACCTACCCGCGACATCGTTAATATTACGCATGGCCCCATTGGATGTGCCTTTTATTCATGGCTGACCCGCCGAAATCAAACCCGTCCCGATGAATATAATACAAACTTCATTCCTTATGCATTTTCTACCGATATGCAGGATTCGAACATTGTATTCGGAGGTGAGGAAAAGCTGAAACAGGCCATTCGCGAAGCTTATGAACTGTTTCATCCCAGAGCGATTGCCATCTTTTCGACTTGTCCGGTGGGACTGATTGGTGATGATGTGCATCGTGTTGCCCGCCATATGATGGAAGAGATCGGCGGTGATATCAATATATTTGGTTTCTCGTGCGAAGGGTATCGTGGTGTATCTCAATCAGCAGGTCACCACATTGCCAACAATCAGCTGATGCGTCACCTGATTGGCCGGGATGATACAGTAAAAGGCAAATTCAAATATCGCATCAATGTTCTTGGTGAGTATAATATTGGTGGGGATGCTTTTGCCATTGAAACTCTTCTCGAAAAATGCGGTATCGAACTGGTTGCTACTTTCTCGGGTAATTCTTCGCTGGATCAGTTCCAGACAGCCCATACAGCCGATCTTAACTTAGTGATGTGTCATCGTTCTATCAACTATGTGGCTGAAATGCTGGAAACCTCTTTTGGTATTCCATGGATGAAAGCTAACCTGATTGGTGCAGAAGCCACTGCTAAAACATTAAGAAAGGTGGGTAAATATTTCCAGGATCAGGAATTGATTGATAAAATCGAAGAAGTGATTGAGGAAGAAATGAAAGCTGTAAATGAAGCTGCCGAGAAAGCGAAACTTAAGACTAAAGGCAAAACAGCGATGTTGTTTGTTGGTGGCTCCCGCGCTCATCATTATCAGGAACTTTTCAATGAATTGGGCATGACAACTCTGGCTGCCGGTTATGAATTTGGTCACCGTGATGACTACGAAGGACGCCGCGTAATTCCAAGCATTGTAATTGATGCAGATAGTCGTAACATCGAACAAATTACGGTTGAGAAGGATCCGACCAGATATCGTGCCCGTAAAACCGAAGATGAACTGAATGCACTCACTGCGGAAGGACTTGAATTCAACGGATACGAAGGAATGATGGCTGAAATGCAGAAAGGAACTCTGGTGATTGATGACTTAAGTCATTATGAAATGGAGAAACTGATCGAAATGTATAAGCCAGATATCTTCTGTGCCGGTATTAAAGAGAAATTCTGTGTACAGAAAATGGGTGTTCCATTGAAACAGTTGCATAATTATGACTATGGTGGCCCATATGCCGCTTTCGAGGGTGCTATTAATTTCTATAAAGATATTGAACAGATTGCCTGTTGTACCATCTGGAAAGAAATGAAAGCGCCATGGGAAATGGAAGAAGTTGTGGAAGCATCATACGCCTATTGAATGAATCACTTAAAACAAATTGATTATGCTACTAAAACATACTACAGCTAAGGAGATTGAAAGGAAATCTCTTACGATTAATCCGGCAAAGACCTGCCAGCCCATCGGGGCCATGTATGCAGCTTTCGGACTGCATGGGTGCTTGCCGCATAGCCACGGATCGCAAGGTTGCTGCGCTTATCACCGAAGTACTCTTACACGCCACTTCAAGGAGCCTATAATGGCCTCAACCTCTTCATTCTCTGAAGGTTCTTCCGTATTTGGTGGTTCAGCTAATCTTGTACAGGCCATAGATACCATATTTACGGTTTATAACCCGGATATCGTTGCAGTACATACGACTTGCCTTTCTGAAACAATCGGAGATGACCTTACGCAGATTGTTTCTAAAGCGAATGAAGATGGTAAAATACCTGAAGGGAAAAAGGTGATCTATTGCAATACCCCTTCTTATGTGGGAAGCCATATTACTGGTTATTCCAGTCAGCTTTCGGCATTCGTTAAGTTCTTCTCGACTGCTACTCCGAAAAAGAAAAATGTGGTGAATATCATTGCCGGATGGATGGAACCATCGGATATGCGCGAAATTAAACGTGTAGCCAAAGAGATGGAAGCCCGCATCATTTTATTTCCCGATATGACTGATGTGCTGGACACCGGTTTAAACGGAAAATATGTGATGTATCCTAAAGGCGGTACAACCCAAAAGGATATGATTGCTACGGGTGACAGCAAATTTACTATCGGACTTGGTGAGTATTGCACACAGGATGCTTGCATCAAACTCGAGAATAAATGTAAAGTGAAATTCGAAGTAGATGATATTCCCATCGGTTTGAAAGCTACCGACCGTTTCATCATGTCGCTCAGTCGTCATGCAAATGTTCCTGTACCCGATTCTATAACAGAAGAGCGTGCCCGTCTTATCGACATGATAGCTGATAATCAGAAATATTTTTATGGCAAACGAGTGGCGTTATGGGGAGACCCGGATACACTGATTCCACTTACCGAATTTCTGATTTCGCTTGATATGAAACCAGTTTATATCGTTACAGGCACACCCGGTAAGCCTTTTGATGAACGCATGGCTGAATTGCTAAAAGATATACCCGAAGCGAAATATAAAAGCGGAGCCAATGCCGATATGTTTCAGCTGCACCAGTGGATAAAACAGGAAGGGGTTGATCTATTGATTGGGAATACCTATGGCAAATATATTGCCCGGGATGAAGATACCCCGTTCATTCGTTTTGGATTCCCGATTGCCGACAGAGCAGGACATAACTACTTTCCGAAGACTTGCTACACAGGTGCAATTAATCTAACCATTCAAATCTTAAATGCATTGATGGATCATCAGGATCGTGTATGTCCGGATGAAAAGGTTGAATTCCAAATGTAATCTTATACCATAATCAGACGGGTGATTCTTTATTCTTCATGGAAGGGATTCACCCGTACATTTATATTAAATTCTTATCGTTATGGAAGGTATATTAGAAGGTAGAAAAAAGCAAATCTCCCGTGTCGGTCAGGGAGCTCAGGAAATAGATTGCGGCAAAGTTAGTCTGGCTGGTTCTGTAAGCCAGCGTGCATGTGTCTTTTGTGGTTCGCGGGTGGTGCTCTACCCTATTGTCGATGCACTGCATATCATTCATGGTCCCATCGGTTGTGCAGCTTACACCTGGGATATCCGCGGATCTCTTTCATCGGGACCTGAACTACATCGCTTAAGTTTTTCGACAGATTTAAGAGAAAGAGATATCGTATTCGGAGGAATAGAAAAACTACGAAAGGCGCTGGATGGCTTAATAGAAAAGCATCAGCCTAAAGCCGCATTTGTTTATACAACATGCATTGTGGGTGTGATTGGTGATGACGTAGAATCTCTTTGTTCACAGATGGAGAAAGAAAAAGGCATACCCATTATACCTGTACAGGCTCCGGGCTTTCAGGGATCTAAGAAAGATGGTTATAAAGTGGCGTGCGAAGCGTTATCTAAATTAGTGGGAACGCTCGATAAACCGGTTCCTAAATATTCCATTAATATTCTGGGCGATTTCAATCTGGCAGGTGAACTCTGGATCTTACTGGATTATTACCGCAAAATGGGTGTGCATGTCAATGCGACGATAACAGGAGACGGCCGGGTGGATGATATACGCAATGCGCATAATGCAGAGCTGAATGTTGTACAATGCTCCGGGTCAATGACGCACTTAGCCAAAGACATGAAAGAGAAATATGGCATTCCTTTTATGCGGGTATCTTATTTTGGCATCGAGGATATGAGTGATGCCCTGTATGACGTGGCCCGTTTTTTTAAGAGTGATGAATTATTGGAGAAAGCCCGCATACTGGTACGCGATGAACTGAATCGTCTTATTCCGGCACTGGCAGAGTATAAAGAAGCACTCAACGGTAAACGTGCAGCGATTTATGTTGGCGGTGCATTTAAGGCTATCTCTTTAGTCAAGGCTCTTCGCCTGATTGGAGTTAAGACTGTCGTTATCGGATCGCAAACGGGAGATAAGGATGACTATAAACTGATTCAGCAACTTTGCGATGATGATACGATAATTGTGGATGATGCTAATCCGGTGGAGCTATCAACTTTTGTAAAAGAGACGAAAGCGGATCTTTTTATTGGTGGAGTTAAAGAACGGCCTATTGCTTATAAGATTGGTCTGGGATTTTGCGACCACAATCATGAGCGCAAAGAACCGCTTGCCGGCTATGATGGTATGCTGAATTTTGCAAAAGAAGTTTATGCCACATGTATGAGTCCGGTATGGAAATTCGTTCGTTAAATGCTACATAAATGTAAGATTTAAAACTTCTTATCACATAAAAGTAAGACACTCACCTCACGAGGAAAAACCCTCACCAATTATAATTAATTATTTTACAGCCACTTAGAGATTAATTTTCCAAAAACATGTTCTTTGGCATGAATTTGGTATTATAACAGATGTAAAAAGATGGATCACTATGCAAAAAGAAGGAACAACAACAAAAGTAAAACCTTATGCGGCATCAAGAAATGCCTGCAAGCTATGTTCACCGCTTGGTGCATCTATGGTATTTAAAGGTATTGAAGGATGTATCCCAATGATTCATGGTTCTCAGGGATGCGCCACTTATATTCGCCGGTATCTCATCAGTCATTATAAAGAGCCGATGGATATCGCATCATCAAATTTCAGCGAAGAAACTACTATATATGGCGGTAACCGGAATTTCATTACCGGTATTGATAATATCCGCAAGCAATATGCACCGGCAGTAATGGGAATAGCATCCACCTGTTTATCGGAAACTATCGGAGAAGATATTCCATCGCTTATTGCCGAATATAAAGAATTGAAAGGTGACGACAAAACAATGCCTGTATTTATACATGCATCGACCCCAAGCTACAACGGCACGCACATGGATGGCTTTCATGAAGCTGTTCTATCAACCGTCAAAACACTTGCACAGGAAGGTAAAAGAGAAAACCGGATTAATCTTTTTTCCGGTTTTATATCTCCTGCCGATATCCGCATGCTAAAGGATATCGTTACTGATTTCGGAATTGATTATACTTTATTTCCCGACTATTCGGCATCTATGGATAATCCCTGCTGGAACGATTATCATCTGATTCCTGAAGGAGGGACTAAGGTTGAGGATCTGAAGAAAACAGGCAAAGCAGTAGCCACTATCGAATTTGGTACCGTACTGAATAAAGGTTCAGTATCGGAGTTTATTCTTAATCGTGCTTCGGTAGTCAGTGCAGGCGAATGGTTGCAAAAGCAGATGTATATTCAGAATCATCAGCTGATTATGCCAATTGGCATTGAGGCCACAGATGCCTTTATGAATACCCTCTCTGCCATAACACAACAGCCGGTTCCTGAAAAATACACATTGCAACGCGGCAGATTAGTAGATGCCTATATTGACGGACACAAATATGTCTTTGGTAAAAAAGCGGTGGTTTACGGCGAAGAAGATCTGGTTATTGCCATGAGTTTGTTTTTGGCCGAAATAGGAATAAAGCCCGTAATCATTGCCTCTGGCGGAGAAAGCAGAATGATGCGAAAAGAGTTATTGAAGCATAATGCGGAAATGTTTACCGATACAGAAATCCTTTCGGGTGCCGATTTCGAAACAATCCGTGAAATGGCCAAAGAGCTGAAACCCGATTTTATTATAGGGAATAGTAAAGGGTATTACATTGCCCGCGAACTGGGTATACCTATCGTACGCATCGGTTTTCCTGTTCACGATCGTGTTGGCGGTCCACGCATAAAGCATTTGTGCTATGAAGGTACTCAAAACCTCTTCGATACCATTGTCAATGCACTCTTGGAATATAAGCAGGAGCACTCTCCTATTGGATATAAATACATGTAAAAAGATTGGTTATGGCTAAATTAATTACTGAAAATGATATTCATAAACATCCTTGTTTTAATGAGGATGCAAAGCATAAATATGCACGCGTTCATCTTCCGGTTGCACCGAAATGCAATATTCAGTGTAATTACTGCAACCGTAAATATGATTGTGTAAATGAGAGCCGTCCTGGTGTTACATCGGGGGTACTGACTCCCGGTAAAGCTACCATGTACCTGAAGGAATTATCTGAGGTTATTGATAATATCTCTGTGGTAGGCATTGCTGGTCCGGGCGATCCTTTTGCCAATGCCGAGGAAACCATGGAGACACTCAGAAGGGTTAATAAAGAATTCCCCGAAAAGATCTTCTGTCTTTCGTCTAACGGACTTGAACTTGAACCACATATAGATGAGATTGCAACTCTTGGTGTGACGCATGTGACTATTACTATCAATGCTGTAGATCCTGAAATATCTGCACGGATTTATCGCTGGGTACGTTTCCAACGGAAAGTATACAGAGGTGTTGCAGGAGCGGCTTTATTGCTGGAGCGACAACTCAAATGTATTCCATTGCTGAAAGCACATGGTATTGTTGTAAAGATCAACTCTATCATTATCCCCGGTATTAATGATACACATATCCCCGAAGTTGCCAGAGTATGTAAAGAGCTCGGCGCTGACATCATGAACTGTATTCCTTTAATACCGACCGAAGATACTCCTTTTGAAGAGATAGAAAAGCCAACTCCGGTAGAGATTATGCGTGTCAGAGAGTTTTCAAAAGAACATCTGCCCATGATGTCGCATTGTGCGCGTTGTCGTGCAGATGCAGCCGGTCTGCTGGGTCATGATTTATCTGACTCGTACCATATTCTCCAAAAAGTAATGACGACGTCGGATGAAGAGTTAAGCAACAAACCATTTGTTGCCGTAGCTACCAACGAAGGCCTGTTAGTGAATCTCCATTTGGGAGAAGCGATGCATCTCTATATCTATCAGCAAACGCCTAAAGGATTTCAGTTTAAAGAAATGCGGGCATTGCCCAAAGCAGGTGGTGGTGATCAGAGATGGGTTGATCTGGCCAAAACAATTAAAGATTGCCGTGCACTTTTGGTCAGCAGCGTTGGCGAAAACCCTAAAAGCATCATTAATAATTGCGGTACAAACGTAATTGAAATGACGGGATTGATTGATGAAGGACTTGAAGGAGTTTATAACCATAAACCTATAAAAACTATTGCCAAACCAAACGAGTTTAAGTGCGGTTCGGGTTGTAAAGGAAACGCGATGGGCTGTGCCTGATAAATAAATTTTATTCTAATCTTAAAAATTACATCAAATGAAAAAGCCTAATTATCATATTCTGGTATGCAACTCTTTCCGCATGGCCGGAGATGCACAAGGGGCGTGCAACAAAAAAGGAGCGCCTACTCTGCTACAATATTTAATGGAGGAATGTTCTGACCGCGGACTCGATGTGGCAGTGTCTACCACAGGTTGTCTTAATATCTGTTCACAGGGGCCGGTTATCGTGATTCAGCCCAACAATTTCTGGTATGGTGAAGTTGAAACCGAGGATGCGATTGATGCTATTCTCGATGCGCTCGAGGAAGGAGAAGCTTGTCAGAAATACCTTATCTCCGAATGAAACCCTTGGCTTTACATATCGTTGATACCACTCTCCGGGATGGCGAACAGGCACCCGGAGTGGTATTTTCATTGCAGGAAAAACTAAAGATTGCCGAAATGCTCGACAAAACAGGTGTTCCTGAAATTGAAATCGGTATGCCGGGAATGTCTGAAAGAGAAGCTTCTGACATCCGGATGTTGTGTAATGCGGGATTCAGATTTAAATCGCTTGGCTGGTGCCGGGCAAAGAAAAAAGATATTGATGCTGCTTGCAACGCACATTGTCAGAGAGTGCATATTTCGCTACCCGTTTCCGATCAGCATATTCATCTTTTAGGCAAAAGCCGCTCGTGGGTGCTGAACTCCATCGAATCTTTGACGCAATATGCCCGCGACCGTTTTGAATTTGTAAGCATCGGTGCACAGGATGCCTCCAGAGCTGACAGTTCTTTCCTGAACGATTTCATCTCGGCAGCGAAGTTCAATGAAGTTTCAAGAATACGGATTGCCGATACTGTCGGTATTATGAATCCGTATACCGTGGCCCGGCTTTTCAGGAAGTTATCTTCGGATTATCCTGAAATGATATTTGAATTTCATGGTCACAATGACCTGGGAATGGCTACAGCCAATGCACTTACTGCCGTAACATCGGGCGCTAAGGCTGTGAGCGTAACGGTAAACGGACTTGGGGAACGTGCCGGCAATACGCCTTTGGAAGAATTGGTAATGGCATTGCAGTTAAGCATGAATTATGATTGCGGATTAAATACAGCATACTTTTCTGAATTATCTGCATTTGTCGAAAAAGCTTCGGGCCGGAATAACTCCGTTGCAAAACCCATTACCGGTGAAATGGCCATGTGTCATGAATCGGGAATTCATACCAGCTCTATAATCAAAAACCCGGATTCTTATCAAATTCTAAAACCAGATATGATTGGTACGCAGCAACCGGCACTTGTTTTTGGAAAACATAGCGGAAGTCATGCGTTGATCTCTTTTCTCCATCAGAAAGGAGTACAGATTACAAAAGATGATGGTATGCGTATGTTACAACAGGTAAAACATATATCGATTGAAAAAAAGCGTTCGCTAAATGAAAGCGAAATATTAAACATCTATCAGAGCATAATCTGATTTTTTTAAAGAGCGATATCTTAAATCGCAATAACGTAATAAGGATAAAAGATTGTTTCATCAGTAATAAAGCAAATATGATAGCCGACAGTGAATTTCTGCAAACCCTACTCACCACAGGACGATTAGCCTTCTGGACAACTGTGGTTTTATTAATTATCGGACTGCCGATAGCCTATTTTCTCTCATTCAGTAAGTTCAGAGGTAAAAGTGCTATCGAAGCTATAATATGTATGCCCATGGTATTACCGCCCACCGTACTGGGTTTTTACATTCTTGTGGCTTATAGTCCGCAAAACTTTTTCGGTGCGTGGCTGGAAAATACATTCAATATTCGTCTTGCGTTTTCATTTACCGGAGTCTTGATTGCCAGTATCATCTGCTCATTTCCATATATGATACAACCTCTCCAGAATGGGTTAACCCTACTCCCTACCAGTTTCCGCGAAGCATCTTATACCATGGGTAAAGGAAAAGTCGAGACTTTTTTCAGGGTATTACTGCCCAATATAAAAGGAAATATAATCACTGCTATTGCCATGACCTTTGCACACTGCATCGGAGAATTTGGTATTGTGCTGATGGTTGGCGGAAATATGCCGGGAGATACCCGCGTTGCGTCTATCGCACTGTATGACGAAGTTCAGTCGCTCAACTACGATCAGGCCAACAAATATGCTTTTACGCTCTTCATCATTTCATTTATTGTACTTACTACTATTTATAGCATTAACAAACGCCGCAGATTATGAAATCATTATATATCGATATCAAAAGAAAGATGCTGACCACCGAAGGAGAACGATTTCTAATATTTAAAGATGATTTTAAAAAAGGAGAATTCATCTCGCTCGTGGGACAGTCGGGAAGCGGAAAGAGTACTTTGCTAAGAATCCTGGCAGGACTGGTAATGCCCGATGAAGGAATGGTGAAATACGGTGAAGATATCTGGTTCGATTCGAAAACAAAAAAGAATATGCCTCCGCAGAAAAGGAATATAGCTTATATGTTTCAGGACTTTGCCCTCTTCCCCAATATGAATGTGGAGCAAAACATATCTTATGCTCAAAAAGAAAAAGATAAAGAGATGGTGAAATATCTGATTGATATATTTGGACTGCACAATCTTGAGAAAGTACACCCCATTAAATTATCGGGTGGCCAGAAACAACGTGTTGCACTGGCTCGTGCACTTGCCTCGAAACCCTCTGTTTTGCTTCTTGACGAACCTCTTTCATCAATCGACTGGCAAATGAGAGAATCTCTTCAGGATGAAATTTTAAAAGCCCATAAGTTTATGGATGGCATCAGTATTATGGTGACACATGATAAGGATGAAGCCGAGAAAATGGGCGACCGTATTATAAGTTTAACATGATGTTATTATGAAAATTATTATACCCGTTAAAGAAAATCATACCATCGCTTCGGGATTCAATGAAACACCTGATGTATGTATTTACGACAGAGATAAAGAGTTAAAAGAGGCTTGCATCTTTACGAACTGGAGAGAGATTATTCCGCCGGGAAGTAAAATTACCAAACGCCTTAAAGAAGAGGGTATTTATGCGGTACTTACGCAGGAAATGCAACTACTGGCTCTCAACCTCTTTCGCGATAATGGCATTGCTGTCTACAAAAGTAACGGAGCCGATTTGCAGAGTAATCTTAAACTGCTTAAAGCTGATAAACTAAACTTTTACTCAACCGAAGAAGCCCTTGAAAATAATAAGCTATGTGGTGGCAAGTGTGACGACTGCAAAACGGAAGAGAAATGCAGTGATTAAAAGAATTCATTTTTCAGTTATATATACCTAATGCAATAAACTAAAACAGAGTTTCCCAAAGTGAAAACGGTACAATGGACTGACATATCATCAGGCCTTGTACCGTTATTTCTTTGATGCAATATATGAATATCCACTCCCCCGCAGGAAGTGACTTCAATTTTCTTTTTTTATTCTACACCAAACATTACTGAAGTTGCTTTAACTACAGCAACAGCTTCTTTACCTTCTTTCAAACCAAGCTCTTTCACAGCATTGTTAGAGATGATTGAAGTGATAACTTTATCCTGTCCAAAAGACAAAGTAACTACCGAGTTTACTGCACCTTCTGTAACAGAGGTAATCTTACCGCTGAATTTATTGCGTGCGCTGATGATGAAATCACCCAAAGCGATCATCACCTCTGTAGCTTTAATGATAGCGATAGCCTCACCACCAACTTCCAATTTAAGATCTTCTACAGCAGCTTTTGAAATTGTTCCGTAAATATGAACACCATCTACGTCAATAATAACTGCGCTACTCACTGCACCTTCAACAACAGAAATAATTTTTCCGGCGAATTGATTTCTTGCACTAATTTTCATAATAACACTTTAATAAAAAATGAATGGGATAAGAGTATAAAGAAGTATCCCAAATACCGCTTTAGCAGAGTTTCTTAAATCGTTGCAAATTTATTTATTTTACAAAGAAATCTTCATAACCAAAAGAGGATATATTCGGGGCAGATGTGTTATTTATTTTTAATCATAGAAGTGAAATAATGAAGATATATTTAATCCTACATAAATGTAGGCTATATACGCTTTTCGAAGGATAAATACACTTATGTCGAACTCAGAAAGCAGCATGTTTCTGACAAATATTTTACTAAAAACAGGGAAACCTTTGCCAGCTTGTTGGCAAAGGTTTCCCTGCATGTTGGCAAAGGCTTGACAAGAGACTGTCAAAGGCTAGCCAGTAAACGGTTAATTAACGAACAATATTGATGGTATCATCCTTGAGTATTTTTTCTTTTGGAGATACAGTTTCATCAGCATATCCCAATGCTACACAGCCATATACCTTATGATTTGCAGGTATACCCAGACTGGTAATGTAATTACGGACCTCTTCGTCATCGCAGGTTTGCCCCAACTGATTAATCCAGCAAGATGCAACTCCTAAAGAAGTAGCGGCCAGAAACATATTCTCTATAGCACAGGCACAATCCATTGGCGCCCACCATTGTGTAGGTTCGTTAGATACAATCACCAATGCCGGTGCATGATAATAGCAACAGTAATCCGGGTTATTTCCACGTTCCTGCAATTTCTTTTCTTCACTCTTTGCAAAAGCCTTTCTTATCAGCTCATTGAGTTTGTGCAATTTCTCTCCGCTAATAATAGCCGTGAAATGCCAGGTTTGGTAATTCATGCCCGAAGGCGCATAAACGCCAGCTTCGAGAATCTGTTTAAGTTCTGTTTCGCCAAGAGGTTGTTGGGTATATACCCTTGTACTACGACGTTTTTTTATAGTCTGAAGAATTATATTGTTCATTGTTGATTTATGGTTTTATCGTTTAACAAATCCGATTTTTGCATTCAGTTTAAAGTAATAGACCCCGTTTTCACGTTCGAGGAATCCGTATTTATCTTTTTCGAGAGCACCAATTTCAAAGCGCGTATTCTTCAATAAGAATTCTTCGAATTCAGTACGCAGATTTTTATGAAAGCCATATACCTTACCCTTTCCATCAATAAGAAGCATACCTTCTACTGCAGAATCGGTGCCGTTATAAATCTTTGCCGGACGCATTCCCATAGCCAGCGCCATGAGAAATTGCTTCATTTTAAACTCATAATAACCATGTTTATTGATGAGCTCATCTTTTATCTTGAGTGGATTTACCTGCTTCATCATTTCTGTAAGCTCACTGATGCGAGTAATACCATCGAGGTGCATGATGCGAAGCATTTCGGCCAGCATACGCGGGAAGTGTAAGTCGATCATCAGAAGATTACAACGGAAAACTCTGTCAGCAACATCCGAATAACGCAAAACACCGCCTAAGCGCTGAATCATCTCCATACGCTCGGCCACTTCGTGAGTAGTTTCGGGAGTGGCATTGACTTTATTTACCGTAGGCGAAGAAAATTTCACGCCGGTTTGCTCGAACTTCAGATTAGCGCTTCGGCCACCATCAAGCAGTGGAGTCATTGTACCCAAACGAGAACGAACCACAAAACCCGATACCGGCACATTGGCATGCCAGAAAGCAATAGAGAAATCGGTACGATCCTGTGTTTTGGCTTCCAGATCGAAGATAGCCAGATTATCCAGAAACTCCTCAACCCCTTCGGGTGAATTTACATCATTGGTTTCGGCTTCTTT
This sequence comes from uncultured Bacteroides sp., assembly GCA_947074195.1. Classification (GTDB taxonomy): domain Bacteria; phylum Bacteroidota; class Bacteroidia; order Bacteroidales; family Bacteroidaceae; genus Bacteroides. Next base: position 55,675 of record CAMTOS010000002.1, on the reverse strand, counting down.
TATGGCACGAAGTATGATAGCAGCCACTGCATCAAAATCTTCACGTTCCACAGTTTTTTCACCCTGCTCGGAAACGATGCGTACCACATTTTCTTCTATGTAATAACGGCGTTCGCCATCGTGCTCTTCACGAAGAATGTATGCCACAGGCCATACGGTTTCGCCGGCATCTTTCAAATCGGGCGTACCCATTGTTACGCTGCCATCGGCCAGAATACGGAAAAAGGCGTAGATTTCGCCCCACTCTTTCTTTGTTGCTTCAAAAGCCATATATAAAGGATTTTATTTTTAAAAAGGATTGAATAAAAATATAACAATAAAACATGCCTGAAGTTGCATACCCTATTACGATTCTTCTGAATCTTCGAATCGCAAAGTCTCTACTTTCTCTAATCGTGCACGGAGTTTTGACATCAGCGAACTGCGAATGCGCAGCGTCATACTACAGTCCATATCGTAGCTTTGTGATACAATTTCGGGCTCTTCTTCTTTTACAATACGCATGACGCTGTTCATAAAAGGATATTCGAAGAGCACGGTAACTTCCTGATCGACTGTCTTTTCGATAATCGTAGCATCGTTGATAGCTTCGGCTGCCGCTTCGCGATAAGCCACAATGAGCCCACTGGTGCCCAGTTTGATACCTCCAAAATAACGGACAACCACAACAAGAATATCAGTAAGTTCGTGAGAAAGAATCTGACCAAGAATGGGTTTACCTGCCGTTCCGGAGGGTTCGCCATTATCGTTGGCACGGAAGTCTTTGCGCTCGGGGCCCAGCATATAGGCATAGCACACATGGCGTGCATCGTAATATTTTTTCTGATAAAATTCCAGATGAGTTTTAATCTCATCGAGCGTACGAACCGGAAGAGCGATGGCAATAAATTTGCTTCGCTTTTCGGTGTAAATAGCTTCGGACAGATCGGTAATCGTTTTATAAGTATCTTCGCTCATAGATGCAAAGATAGAATATTTTGATACGACAGGGAAAATGAGAGGAAAGAAAAAACCATCCTGCGATTAGAAAACCGCGTAGGATGGTTGAATATTTATAACTTATCAGGCAATGCCTTCAAGTTTAATTTCGAAAATCAGTGTAGAATTACCCGGAATCGGACCGCTGTTTTTGTTGCCGTAACCCATATCAGCAGGGATATAAACCATCCAGTGATCACCTGCAACCATATGCATCAGAGCAATTTGCCAGCCTTCAATCAGGTCTTTCAAACGAAATGCTTCGGGGTAAGAATTGGCCATATTGCTATCGAATTCTTTGCCATCGACCAAAGTGCCTTTGTAATAGACCATCACCAGACTGTTTGGTGCAGGATGTGCAGTGCCCGTACCTTTCTCGATAACTTTGTACCAGATCTTATTTGGCAACGGATGAGAATCTTCTTCTTTACAAATCTTAAGCATGAGTTCTTTATTCAGCAATCTGTAATCCTTCTTTTTTCCCATAATCAGTATATTTTATTTAGTTTTATTCGAATTGATTCTACAAAAATAATAAATGCGGCCAATTCTTTAAAAAAGAAAGAGCCGCATTATAGATGTTTGTTAAATTTTAATCAGTCTAAAGAATGAATCACCAGTCCCGAACGTAGTTTAGGTTCGAACCAGGTAGTTTTTGGTGGCATAATATTGTCGGTATCGGCAATATCCATCAGTTGTTTCATTGAAACCGGATATAATGCCAGTGCCATAGCCATTTCGCCACTATCCACTCTTTTGCTTAATTCTTCTAAACCACGAATACCGCCTACGAAGTCGATGCGCTTATCTGAACGAAGATCTTTAATTCCCAGAATATCATGCAGAATCAGGTTAGACGAGATGGTTACATCAAGAACACCAATCGGATCTTCATCTTTGTAAGTACCGGGCTTAGCTGTCAGGCTATACCATTTACCATCCAGATAGAGACCAAAATTATGCAATGTATCAGGCTTATAGACTTCTTTACCTTTTTCTTCCACGATGAAATTGTGTTTCAGCGCTTTCAAAAACTCCTCAGGAGTCAGGCCATTCAAGTCTTTCACCACACGATTATAGTCGATAATCGTAAGCTGATTTGCAGGGAAACAAACTGCCATGAAGTAGTTATATTCTTCATCACCCTTATGATCAGGATTTTGTTTCGCCTTTTCAGCCCCAACCAGTGCCGCAGCAGCTGAGCGGTGGTGACCATCGGCAATATAGAGTGCCGGCATCTTTGCGAATTCAGCTGTAATTGTTGCTATATCGGCATCGTTATCGATAACCCAGAAACTATGTTCGAAGCCATCGCCCGGAGCCACAAAGTCATAAACCGGCTTTTGTGCCGTATATTTCTTTACAATCTCGTCAAGCACAGCATCATCCGGATAAGCAAAGAACACCGGTTCGATATTTGCATCGGTTACACGAACATGCTTCATGCGGTCTTCTTCCTTATCTCTGCGTGTAAGTTCGTGCTTCTTAATGACCCCATTCATATAATCGGGAACATAAGCGCCGACAACCAAACCATATTGCGTTTTACCGTTCATGGTTTGCGCATAGATGTAATAACTATCTTTCTGATCTTGTACCAACCAGCCCTTATCCATAAACTTTTTGAAGTTTTCGGCGGCTTTCTGATAAACACATTCATCGTGTTCATCGGTACCTGCAGGAAAGTCAATTTCGGGTTTAATGATATGGTAAAGAGACTTCTCATTTCCTGCTGCTTCCTCACGGGCTTCAGCCGAATTTAGTACATCATAAGGACGAGAAGCAACTTGCTCAACTAACTCCTGAGGAGGTCGAATTCCTTTAAAGGGTTTAATTACAGCCATAATTCTATTGTGTTTTGATATTGTTTTAAGTCTTTTTCTTGATTTTTCTGCGCAATACAACTACCATCAAAGCAAGAACAGCTATGATGTAGAGTATGGCTAAGGAAGGAAATACCCAGTGCCAGAAATATTCTTTACAGGCATCGAGAATCATTAAGAAGATTCCTCCGGCAAGCAAAGCTATTGATTCCAGAGGAAATCTTTTCTTCTTATTCATTGATAAAATCCGTTTATTTATTCACGCGGAATTTCTCGCAACCTTCTTTGAAGAAACCAACAATTTGTTCGGCTGCAGCAATACCTGCATTAATATTGGCTTCTGAAGTTTGTGCACCCATTTTCTTAGGAGTGCTAAAGTAGCGTGTCGGGAAAAGTTCCACGAATTTACGGTGTGCGGCAGGCATGATATCAGTAATATATTTGAAATCATTGCGCTCATCCATCAGTTTGATCAGCTCATCTTCGTTGATCACTTCTTTGCGGGCAGTATTTACCAATACCGCACCTTTAGGCATATCTTTCAGCAAATCGTAGTTGATAGAACCTTTGGTTTCAGCAGTTGCAGGCAAGTGCAAAGAAACCAGCGGACAAACTTCGTAAAGTTCTTTAGCTGAACCTACCACTTTAATACCATCTGCTTCCATTACTTCTTTAGGACAGAAAGCATCGTATGCATATACTTCCATTTCAAAGCCTCTGGCGATACGTGCCACATTGCGGCCAACGTTACCATAAGCATGGATACCCAGTTTCTTACCCTTCAATTCTGTACCCGAAGTACCGTTGAAGAAGTTACGTACCGCATAAACGAACATACCGAAAACGAGTTCGGCAACTGCATTCGAATTCTGACCGGGAGTATTCATCACACAAACACCGTGTTCAGTTGCAGCTTCAAGATCCACATTATCATAACCTGCTCCGGCGCGTACTACGATTTTCAATTCTTTAGCAGCATCAAGAACTTCTTTGTCTATGATATCACTACGAATGATAATTGCATTTACATCTTTCACAGCTTCGAGCAACTGAGCTTTATCAGTATATTTCTCTAATAAAATCAATTCATAACCTGCAGATTCAATCACGTTGCGAATATCATCTACGGCAACTTTCGCGAATGGTTTCTCTGTAGCCAAAAGTACTTTCATAAGTTATTGTTTAAATGTGGGTTATAAAAAAATACACCATATAGTCATATTTAAGTTCGCATCATTTATTAAAAGAGCATTTATAAAATAACTATATGGTGTATCTGTATTTTCGGTAATATTAATGTAATTTTTCGAACTCCTGCATGCAGTCAACTAAGGCCTGCACACTTTCTTTGGACATAGCATTGTAGCAAGATGCACGGAAGCCTCCAACAGAACGGTGACCTTTGATACCAATCATGCCACGTTCAGTAGCGAATTTCAGGAAGTCGGCTTCAAGTTCTTTATATTCTGGTGCCATTACAAAACAGATGTTCATGCGTGAACGGTCTTCTTTTGCAGCAGTACCAACAAACAGTTTGTTGCGGTCAATCTCACCATAAAGCAAATCTGCTTTTTCGATAGCGCGACGTTCCATCTCTTTCACACCACCCTGTTCTTTTACCCAACGCAGCGTAAGCATTGCTGTGTAGATAGGCACAACCGGAGGAGTATTGAACATAGAACCACCATCAACGTGAATTTTATAATCGAGCATTGAAGGGATATGACGTGTGACTTTACCCAGGGCATCATCTTTTACAATAACAAAAGTAACACCGGCCGGAGCAAGATTTTTCTGAGCACCACCATAGATACAAATATATTTTGAAATGTCGATTGGGCGCGAAAGAATATCAGAAGACATATCAGCTATCATAGGAACTGGTGATTCTAAATCGTGTTTCAATTCAGTTCCATAAATTGTGTTGTTACTTGTAATATGGAAATAATCGGCGTCCGCAGGTACAGTATAATCTTTAGGAATATAAGTATAGTTTTCGGCAGCAGATGAAGCAACTTCTACTACTTCGCCAAAAGCTTTTGCTTCCTTAATGGCTTTTTTAGCCCATACACCAGTATTCAGATAAGCCGCTTTCTTCTCAAGAAAATTGTATGGAACCATGCAAAATTCCAAACTCGCGCCACCTCCCAGGAAAAGAACGGAATACCCTTCGGGGATATTTAAAAGTTCCTTGAAAAGGGCAACAGCCTCATCAACGACAGGCTGAAAGTCTTTTGCACGATGGCTAATTTCCATCAGTGAAAGTCCCGAGCCATTGAAATCTAAAATAGCCTTCGCTGTGTCCTCAATTACTTCGCGTGGAAGTATAGATGGTCCTGCATTGAAATTATGCTTTTTCATTTTGAAGTTTGTTTTTGATTTAACGATTTTCTTTACTATATGTCTTTGACTTTGCGAAAGTACAGATAAATTCTTTCAAAACAAATCTTTCTTTATAAAAGTTATAGAATCTGTAAGGCTTAAAGGATGTATTTATAGTTATATATTGTTAATTTCATATCTATATGTCATACATAATGCTTCTCAACCCCATATAAAAAGATTTCCATGTATCATTATGATACATGGAAATAAACATGCTCTTTCTTGCTTTTGTCAAAAAGTCAATCAAGGGTACTTATTTTTAACTAATAGTAAGAACTTATCGAGCCTCTTCTATGATAGTCTTCATTCCTTTTATCTTTTCGCCACGAATTAACGTTAGAAGTTGCTTCACCTTCGTTCTTCGCACGGCAACAAAAGCATATTGTTCTTTTACATCGATGTTTCCAACATCCTCTTTAGCGAGTTTCCCCTTTTTATAGAGGAATCCGGCTATATCCATTTTACTTAACTTATCTTTCTTTCCTTTACCTATATATAATGTTACCCATTTCGATTTCGTCGGTTTTGGTAACGGGAAAGTAATTTCATATTCTTCAATATCCTGCGGAATATAATCGGGCACTCTTTCTTCATTATTGAGAATAAAGTATGAAGTACCAGTGGCATCCCAACGGGCCGTACGGCCATTGCGGTGAGTAAAGCCTTCCTGGTTTACAGGCAGATGATAGTGAACCACATGCGCTACTTCGGGAATGTCGAGCCCGCGTGCAGCAAGGTCAGTCGAAATAAGGATATGCGAACTTCCGTTTCTGAATTTATAAAGTGCACGTTCGCGATCAGGCTGTTCCATCCCCCCATGAAAACGGTCACATTCCAGTTTGCGTTCTCTGAGTAATTTGCAAACACGGTCTACTGATTCGCGGTGATTACAAAAAACTATAGAAGATTCATTGCCTACCGAACAAAGCAGATTATATAAGGTATCGATTTTATCTTTTTCGGGCGACACGACTTTCATCAACGTCAGACGCTCTGATAGGTCAGAATCTTCGGTAAGGAAGTTCAGTTTGGTAACTTTGCCAAGGCCGGTAAATTGCGGAATCTCTTCGGCATCAGTAGCCGAAAGAAGAATACGGCGATTCAGATTAGGCAAGCGCTGAATGATTTCGGCCATCTCATCGTGAAAACCAAATTCCAGAGATTTATCAAACTCATCGATAATTAAAGTCTGTATGGTTTCAGGATTCAGGTTACCTTTATCCAGATGATCTATGATACGCCCGGGTGTACCTATAACTACATCGGGATGGTTCAGCAGCAAATCCTTTTTCTCTTCTGCCATGGCATGCCCCCCGTAGCAACAGCAGCTTTTACGGTCAGAACCCATCTGTTTGAAGACTGTATTGATCTGCAAAGCAAGTTCGCGCGAAGGTACCAGAATCAATGCCTGCACACCCTGACTACCGGGTTTAAGATAATAAAGTAATGGCAACAGGAAAGCCAGTGTCTTACCCGAGCCGGTGGGCGACAGCAGTATTACATCATTATCATCGAGCGAAGCTTCGAGTGCGGCCTGCTGCATCAGATTCAGCTCTTCAATCTTCAGATTCTTCAGAGCTGCATTCAGTATATCTTTGTTCATTTTCATCATAACACAAAAGTAACAAAAAAAGCCGGCGAACGTTTCATTTACGTTGCCGGCTTTTCGTTATTATTTTGGAGTATTAACCTCCGAAGTTATCAAACATCAGGTTTTTGGCTGGAACACCAAGTCCGTCGAGCATATTTTCTACTGCTTTAGACATCGGGCCAGGACCACACATGTAATATTCAATATCTTCAGGAGCCTCATGGTTCTTCAGATAAGTATTATAAATTACCTCGTGTACAAAACCAGCGGTATAGCTTACACCAGCTGCATCGGCTGCAGGATCCGGACGGTCTAACGCCAAATGGAATTTGAAGTTAGGATAATCTTTTTCCAGTTGCAGGAAGTCTTCCAGATAGAAAACTTCGTTCAATGCACGCGCACCATAGAAATAGTTCATCGTACGGTCTGTGATGTGCAATGTTTTAGTAAGGTGCATAATCTGAGCACGAAGAGGAGCCATACCGGCACCACCACCTACCCACATCATCTCGTTCTTAGAGTCGAGAATCGGGTGGAAATCACCGAAAGGACCACTCATCGTTACTTTATCGCCTGGTTTAAGCGTAAAGATATAAGATGAAGCGATACCCGCAGGTACATCCATAAAGCCAGGACCCTGGTCTTTTGGTTTGAACGGAGGAGTAGCAATACGCACAGTAAGCATGATGCGGTCTCCTTCAGCAGGATAGTTGGCCATAGAATAAGCACGGATAGTAGGATCGTCGTTTTTACATTTTAGTGTAAACAATCCGAATTTTTCCCATGCCGGAAGATATTCATCACCGATCAGACTCTTATCGATATCAACATTATAATCCATGTTGAATGTAGGAATCTTGATCTGTGCGTAAGAACCCGGAAGGAAGTCCATGTGTTCTCCCGGAGGAAGAGCCACGATAAACTCTTTAATGAAGGTAGCCACATTTTTGTTGCTGATTACCTCGCATTCCCATTCTTTCACACCAAGGATTGATTCGTCAATCTTCACATCCATATTTTGTTTTACCTTCACCTGACAACCTAAGCGCCAGTGAGCAGCCTGTTCTTTGCGCGAGAAGTGAACCGCTTCAGTAGGAAGAATCTCACCACCTCCGTCGATTACCTGACATTTACATTGTCCGCATGAACCTTTACCCCCACATGCCGAAGAAAGGAAAATCTGATTTGCCGAAAGCGTATTAAGCAGTGTACCGCCCGGCTCTGTCAACAGTTCTTTTTCGCTGTTAAGCGTAACTGTAACCTCTCCAGATGGAGAGAGAAATCTTTTTGCCACGAGCAGAATAATGACTAATAGCAAGATTACTATCAAGAACACTATGATACTCGTCAATATTAAAGGACCCATTGTTATTTACGATTTACATTGATTAAATTTTCAAACCTGAGAAACACATAAAGGCCATTGCCATCAATCCTACAGTGATGAAAGTAATACCAAGACCTTTCAACGGGCCAGGTACGTCAGAGTAAGTCATCTTTTCGCGGATAGCTGCAAGACCAACGATAGCCAGTAACCAACCCACACCAGAACCTAATGCATAGATAATAGCGCTGCCTACACCAGTAATAGCCTGTGGGTTTGAAGGGTCCATACCAATTCTTTGCTGCATAAACAAAGAAGCACCCATGATCGCACAGTTTACAGCGATAAGCGGAAGGAAGATACCCAAAGAAGCATAAAGCGACGGGCTGAAGCGTTCTACAATCATTTCTACCAACTGCACGATACCAGCGATAACGGCAATAAACAGAATGAAGCTCAGGAAGCTCAGGTCTACACCCTCTACAAGAGCATTAGGGCCGAGCACCTTGGTTTGAAGCAAGTAGTTAACCGGAAGCGTAATAAACAATACGAAAATTACGGCGATACCCAGTCCGAGAGCGGTTTTCACATTCTTCGATACAGCCAGGTACGAACACATACCCAGGAAGAATGCGAATATCATATTGTCCACAAATATCGAGCGGACGAATAAACTTAATAAGTGATGATCCATAATTCTTTAAGAATAAAAATTAATTTTTTTCCTGCATTTCTTTGTGTCTGTGTCTTTCATACCAGATTACACAAGCACAAATAATCAATGCCATCGGAGGCATCAACATCAATCCATTGTTTACATAACCCATATCGTAGAATGCTGTAGGGATTACCTTTACATTGAACAATGTACCCGAACCCAGCAACTCGCGGAAGAAAGCAATGATAATTAAGATTTTGGCATAACCCAAACCATTACCAAGACCATCTAAAAGCGATTCCCAGGGGCCATTCTGCATAGAGAAAGCCTCTAAACGACCCATGATGATACAGTTTGTAATAATAAGACCAACATATACAGAAAGCTGTACACTTACATCGTAAGCAAAAGCTTTAAGAATTTCACTCACAATAGTTACCAGAGTAGCTACTACAACCAATTGCGCGATGATACGGATACGGTTAGGTATTGTATTACGAAGCAAAGAGATCACTACATTGGCCACAGCAAGAATAATGGTCACCGAAAAGCCCATTACGATAGCAGGCTCCAATTTCGCCGTAACAGCCAGTGCCGAACAAATACCAAGCACCTGTACTGTAACAGGATTATTCATCGTAAGCGGTGAACTAAATACTTCTCTGTTTATTTTTGAAAATAAGCTCATATTCTATTCTCCCCTTTTTATTTATTGGTTAAAAACTTATCGTAAAGGCTCATACAATCCTTAATCATGTTAGATACACCGATTGAAGTGATTGTACCACCCGAAATACCGTCTACCTGATATGCAGGATCAGTTACTTTACCAAATTTCTCAACGGCAAGAGCCACCTGACCATTCTTCAATACTTTCTTACCGAAGAATTCGCTGGTAAATTTAGTCGTTGTGATTTCTGCACCAAGACCCGGAGTTTCGCTGGCGTGAGAGAAGAAAATACCAAATACAGTATCTTTATCATCATCCAAACCTACATAACCCCAGATAGGACCCCAAAGACCGGCGCCACTCAAAGGAATTACATATTTTGTTTCACCATTAACTTCACAGATATAAAGAGGAAGCAAACGATCAGCAACAGGTTTAGCCATTTCAGAAGCCATGTTGATATCAAAACCACCAGTAGTTTCTACAACTTCGCCGTTTACATTCAGAATCTCAGCTTCTTTTACGTATTGTGCATACAAAGCCTGCACATCTTGTCCTTTAGAATCAACATTGATTGCAGAAAGGATTTGTTTCATTTTATCAAGTCTGACATTTTCATCTTGTCTGTCTTTCAAAGAGTTCGAGATAAAAGCCAGAAGGAACGCAACGATAACAACCATTACCGAAGCATAAATGAGGGTATAGGAATTACTATTTGTATTCATTTTTTCTCCGGTTTATTTGTTAGCCTTTAACGCGCGTTTTGTACGCATATTAATATTACTCTGCATGAAACAGTAGTCAATCAGCGGTGCAAAGATATTCATGAACAGAATAGCAAGCATCATACCTTCAGGATAACCAGGGTTTAGTACACGGATAATAATAGCCAGTGCACCGATCAGGAATCCATAGATAAACTTACCGTTTTTAGTACGCGAAGCAGTTACAGGGTCAGTTGCCATAAATACAGCACCAAACGCGAAACCACCTAAACACAACTGTTCGTACCATGGCATGTGTGCAATCGCTGTATCAGGACCTGCAATGTTGAAGATCCATCCCATGAATGCGCCACCAACAAATACAGACAACATGATTTTCCAGCTGGCAATACCAGTCCACAACAGAATGATAGCACCGATACCGATAGCAATCATACTTGTTTCACCGATAGAACCGGGAATCAAACCAGTCACCATATCGATAGAGAAAGCAGGATAACCAGTTGGAGTAGCTGCTGTAGCCGCTTCACCAAGTGCAGTAGCCGCAGTCAGACCATCGATGTTTTCGCCAAATCCGAAGATGCTTTTTGCGCCAACCCAAACCGAGTCACCCGACATCTGTGCAGGATAAGCAAAGAAAAGGAATGCACGTGTTACAAGGGCCACATTGAAGATATTCATACCTGTACCACCAAACACTTCTTTAGCGAAGATTACTGCAAATGCAGTAGCTACACCAAGAATCCAAAGCGGACATTCTACCGGAACGATCATCGGGATAAGCATACCCGAAACCAGAAAACCTTCCTGAATTTCTTCTTTTTTCCATTGAGCTACAACGAACTCAATACCCAGACCCACTGCATATGATACAATGATTTTAGGCAAAATAGAAAGGAAACCATAACCAAACATCTGCCAGAAAGTAGCGGGTACATTAGCAAAAGTGAAGTGTTGATATCCTACATTATACATACCGAACAAAAGAGCCGGCATCAATGAAATAACCACAATCGACATGATACGTTTACTGTCGATGGCGTCGTGTATATGTACTCCCGTTTTCGAAGTGGTATTTGGAACAAAGAGAAAAGTCTCTAAGCCATCGAATACCGAGTGAAACGCGTGGAGCTTACCGCCTTCCTTAAAATGCGGTTTTATCTTGTCGACATAATTTCTTAACGCTTTCATTTATTTGAATTCAATTATTACTGTTTATATTACACCATCAACTCATTTCTGCACGTAGCGCATCCAGTCCGGCACGTACAACGCGTTGCAATTCAAGTTTCGATGAATCAACAAATTCGCAAAGTGCAAAGTCTTCGGGTGCTACTTCATAAATACCCAGAGCTTCCATGCGGTCGATATCGCCAGCAATGATAGCTTTAATCAGGTATTCAGGAAGAATATCCATTGGGAATACTTTATCATATTCGCCCGACATAATCATATGACGTTCGCCACCTTTTACACGTGTATCGAATGTATATTCTTTTTTCGGACCAATAAGCCAGCTGAAGTAAGAACGGCTTACGCTGAATTGAGTGAAGCGTGGAAGAATCCAGCCAAACATTTCGTGAATGTCTTCACCGTCAGGAATAACGGTAAGCTGACTATTGAAAGCGCCAAGATATCCGTTTGGAGAAACAGTTTTACCGGTAAGAACATTACCGCTGATATAGCGCAAAGGAATTTCGTTGTTTACATTTCCGGCAAACACTTTAGTAAGTAAAGCACCTACTTTAAGTTTGCAATAAACAGGTTTCAGAACTTCAGAGCCGGTAACAGCCACAGTACGAGTGAGGTCTACACGACCCGTATTCATCAGACGTCCAATAAAGATAACAGCCTGCGGATCGATAGTCCATACAGTTTCACCTTTGTTTACCGGAGCAACATGATTGATCTGAACACCTACGTTTCCGACAGGATTAGGGCCATCGAAAATATTGATATCCACATTTTTCGCCTGTGTCAATGCTGAAGCAGTTTGATTGATGCTGATACCAAGATACGTTTTTGCCATTTTTGCCAATGCATCGAGACCAGTCTGGAAGTTGGCTTCCTCACCTTTCAATGCAAATTCAAAATCAGGAGCCATTGGGTTTGTGTCAAAAGCCGAAACAAAAATTGCTCTTGGTTGAACGTTAGGATCAGCAATTACATCGTAAGGACGCTGACGAATAAACGCAAACATACCCGATTGCAATAATAAATCTTTTACCTGTTCATTTGATAGTTTAGACACCTCCTGTTTACCGAATTCTTCGTAATCCTGCTCCTCAGAAGCAGCTACAGTAATGTTCAGCACCTTACGACGTGCACCGCGCTCTACGCTCGTCACTACACCGCTTACGGGCGAAACAAATTTAATTTCGGGATTATTCTTGTCGATAAACAAGGGTCCTCCGGCCATCACATACTCCTGCTCTTTCACTACCACTTTTGGAGTGACACCCGTAAAATCATCGGGAACTAAAGCATAGAATCCAGGCTCTTTTACCTGTGCAATTTCTAATGGAGCTTTACCTTTTAGGTTGATGTCAAGGCCTTTACGTAACTTTATTACATTTGCCATGTGTTATATTAAATAATGATTCCTATAAAATTGCACGCAAAATTAATAATTTATAAGACAAATAGGTAACAAAAATCAAGGTAATAAAAGATATTTTTCTTTAATCAATTTCGTTTGCGCACACAGTAGAGATTTTTATCAATAATCGAACCTAAAACAAACAGATATAGTCTCAATCTTAAAATCATGCTAAATCTTCACACGCAATTCTGCATTATTCTCGCGGATATCCTACCTTTGCAACGCAAAATCCGATTAATAATATAATTTTAATATAATAAAGATTCAAAATGAACGAAATTCCAAATTGCCCAAGCTGTCAGGGAGAAAACACTTACTTCGATGGTTCTCTTTATGTTTGTCCTGATTGTGCACACGAGTTTAATCCTGATGCCGCACAAGAAGAAGCGACCTCTGATGTTGCCCGCGATAGCAATGGTGCTGAATTAATGGATGGTGATGCCGTGACAGTTATCAAAGACCTGAAAGTAAAAGGATCTTCAATGGTAATTAAGCGTGGTACTAAAGTGAAATCTATTCGCCTTACTGACAATCCTGAAGAAGTGGATTGCAAGATTGATGGCAGCAGCATTGTTTTGAAAACTTGTTTTTTGAAAAAATAAGCATTGCATTATTCATATAAAAAGACGCCGCGAAGAAGAATTCACATTCTCCTCCGCGGCTTTTTTTGATTATAAAACTATATATACTACGTTAATCGTTATCTATTTGAGATCCAAGGAAAGTTCCATCGTACGAGAAATGAAGCTCAATGCCTGTGTTCAGATCGACTTCATATCCCCACACTTCTTTATCAACACTCACTGCATATTGACCTGAAAAATTGTCTATAATATAGATATCTATTTCGCTTATCAATATACCCGAAGGCAATTTTGAAGTTTTGCAATCCACACTTTCCCACTCCCCGTCTTTATCGAATTCGATATCAGTTCCATCACTTAGCGTTACTTCGTAATGAATATTTCCGTTATCTTTTTTCTTTTCAATATCAATCGCTGTTTTATTAGGGAAATAAGCCACTATAAAAGCCTGCGCTTTTTCAGGGAGCTTTGAGAAATAAATTTCCTTTTCACTATCACCGCAACTGCTCAATGCGAAGATTCCAAGAGTCAGAGTAAGTATAAGTGCAGATAATTTAATTTTAGCTGACATAATAAGTTTGTTTAGATTAAAATGTATTTTAGCGGAGTATCTCTTTATTAATGATCAACTTCCACAAGATTAAACTTCATATCGAAAGTCAGTTCGACTTTGCTATCGAGTTTAATTTCATACTCTTTCTTATCGCGATCTATTTTCACGATTTTGGCATTCGGATAAAGATCGGCAACTTTCTGAACAATCTGAGCTGGCACAATACCTGCAGGTACTGCAGAATACTGGCAATCAACCTCTGTCCAACTACCATCTTTATTAAATTCAAGCTTTACACCATCGGTCATAACCACGTCATAGGTAGTGGTCATCATTTCTTTTTCTACTTTTGCAAGAGCTACTTTACTATTAGGGAAATAAGTTTTAATAAAGTTTTGAGCTGCTACAGGTAATTCATTGATAGTAATCGGTTTATCATTACCAGCATAAGCTGCAAAAATTCCCAGACTAAATACACTCACCAGAATAATTAAAAACTTTTTCATATTTTCTTCTATTTAAATAATACAATAATTTCTTTTTGATAATGCAAAGTTCGTATCCAATTCTAAAATGAAACTGAAATAATTGCCTTATCAGAAAAAATAATCATTTTAATAAACCATCAACGAAATAAAAGTTCAAACAAATGGCGGTTTTCACTAAAATGATAGTCAATTTTAAGGTTATAGTAATCCACTATAGCATAAACCAGAGCTAAACCTAAACCCGAAGAACCTTCTTTTTTATTCCCCTGATAAAAGCGATCAAATATTTTATCCTTATCGAGTGCTGTCTCACCGTTATTACTTATCCTCAAACAATCATTCTTAATTTCTATTTTTAATTGCGATCTTTCCGGCGCATGCACAAATGCATTTTTTAAAAGATTTGAAATGAGAATATTTGCCAGAGATTCGTTCATCATGACAATATATTCATTCGGCAAAACACAAATACAATTTATCGCTTTGGAATGATACACTTCTTCGAACGTTTCTCTTAATTCCCGGATGAGTTTTACAATATCCACATCGGTGGTTTCAGGAAACTGATGATTATCTATCTTCGTCAGAAGCAGCAAAGTCTTATTCAACCTCACCAGGTGTCGTAATTCTTTCTTAATCAGAAATAACTCATGCAATTGTTCTTCATTTAGATTCATCTGATCGACCATCCAGTCGATGCGATTTCCAATCACAGCCAGTGGCGTCTGCAATTCGTGCGAGGCATTCCCTATGAATTGCTTTTGATGTTCGAATACCGATTCAGAACGATCCACAGCATCTTGCAATGCAATTTTCAATTGTTCAAACTCAGGCGTATTGGTTTTCACATTGATAGCCTCCTTTTTGGTACCGGGATTATATGCGTTCAGCCAGTCAAGCATCTGAAACAGCGGTCGCATGCTTCGTTTAAGCATCAGCAGTACAACTACAACGATGGTACAGATTACTACCACATAGAGCATAATCATTTTATTCAGAATGGCACTTATAATATCGGCCTTTTCTATAGTAGGCGTGGAAACGGTTAACTGATAGTATCTGGCATCATCGGTTTTAAAAATGGTGCGTAAGACACGTGCAGGTTCATAGTCATTTAAATTTGCTATATAATATATGGTATCAAAATAGATAATACGGCTATTCTCATCTGCATACTGTTTCGATACTTCACGAAGCGAATAGCTGTTGTTGGTGCCATCGGAAAGAGTAGATAATTCTTCGCCTACCAGGACTCTGCGCATCACCTGCTCGGAATACCATTCCAGGGCGTCATCGGTTTCATCGTTCACCTCATTTATCAGACTTACATAAAATACAACTCCCCAGATGGCCAGCAACGGGAGTAATATTAAGGTAAGACGAAGCGTAATGCGATAAATCAGTTTCATATCAGTTATTTGTTAATCAACCATTTGCAATTTATATCCAAATCCGTAGATGGCTTTAATTTCTATATCGGCACCATACTTCACGAGCTTTTGGCGCAGATTCTTCATTTGAGCGTAGATGAAGTGAAAGTTATCGACCTGATCGATATGATCTCCCCATACACCTTCGGCCAATACAGCTTTATCGATAAGATGATTGGGGCGTTGCATAAAGTAAGCCAGAATGTCGAACTCCTTTTTGAGCAATGTCACTGCTTCGCCGTTAATCTCGACTTTAAAACTCTCGGGGTCCAGAAAAACATTCCCATAACGATAGCCCTTCTGCCCTCCTCCGCTACTTCGGCGGATGACGCTTCTGATACGTGCAGTTAGTTCCATCAAATGAAAAGGCTTAGGCAAATAATCGTCGGCACCAAGCTCCAGTCCGGCCACTTTATCTTCCAGAGAATCGCGGGCCGAGATGATAATGACATTCTCGCGTTTTTGTTTTTGCTTCAGCTCTTCAAGTAGTTTAAGCCCGTTTCCATCGGGCAGCATTATATCCAGCAATATGCAATCATAGCTATACATACCGATTTTCTCTTCGGCTTCTGCATAATTAGCGGCACATTCTACCACATATCTTTCTTTAATCAATTCGCGCATCATTAAATTTCGTAACGAAGGCTCGTCTTCTACAATCAATATTTTCATAACGGCAAATATAAAATATGAATCTAAAATAAAACTAAAACGAAATGTGTCAAATCAGAACATACTTATCGTAACTTTTCTCAATGGTTTGCGTAAATGTTCTCAAAGGTTTAAGAAAAACTACTTAAAGCATGGAATATAACCGACTTTATAGATGAACTGATTATCTTTCCCGAAAGTTTAAAATACAACTAATAAAACCTGAAAAAGATTGTTTTTTGTAGAAGTATTAAAATTTAAATTGCAGAACAAACCTATCCTGCATAATGTTAACTATCTAAGAATCATTAAGAAATGGTATAAAGCCTTGCATATATATTTATTTTTTTAGATTTATTAAATCTCTTAATGAAAACCGTTTCAGATAAATGAGTTTTCTTTGCACCCATATTAATTAAAAATATGAAAAAAGCATTAGTATTGATATGCCTCATAATGGCTTCATTTTCTGCAGCTTATGCTCAAGAAGACGGTATTCAACTTGTTCAGGACGGTAAATTCTCGACAAATACGGTATTCAAACCGACAACTCCGATAGATACAACTTCGAAGGCTTACAGAAAGCAGTTAAGAAAAGAAGAAGTCGCAAAAAGAAATCTTCATTATAATATTCTGGGCGGACCAAGTTACACTCCCGACTTTGGTGTGCTGATTGGTGGTACAGCTTTGTTTACCTTCCGAATGGATCCTAAGGATACACTTCAGTTACGTTCAGTTATCCCTTCGTCAATAGCTCTTATGCTCAATGGCGGGGTAAGTTTTCAAACCAAACCGCAATTGTTCTTCCGCAAAGATAAATTCAGAATATTCGGCCAGTTCAGCTATAAAAACTCATTGGAGAATTTTTATGGTGTAGGCTTTAATACGAACAAGCATTGGGAAAGAAGCGATTCCACCAGCCGTTATCGCTATAGTGGTATGCAAATAAACCCATGGTTCCTGTTCCGTATGGGAGAAAGCGATTTCTTTGTAGGTCCGCAAATAGATATCACCCTCGATAAGATGAGCAAACCTGCGAAACACATGATTGATTTGCCTTCTTATGTAGATCATGGAGGTACAGAGCATGGATATAAAAACTTCAGTTCTGGTTTGGGGGTATTGCTTTCATATGATACCCGCGATATTCCTGCAAATGCCTATAAAGGTATTTATCTGAATTTTCAGGGGATGTTATATCAGAAATGGTTAGGTAGTAACGATAATTTCTACCGGCTCGATATAGACTACCGGCAGTATAAATCGGTGGGACATCGAAAGGTTATCGCCTGGACTTTGCAGACTAAAAATGTGTTTGGCAATGTGCCGTTGAATAAATATTCTTTAGCGGGTACACCGTTTGACTTGCGCGGATATTACACCGGACAATATCGTGATAAATCTGCACACCTTGGAATAGCAGAGTATCGCCAGATGTTCAACACCGATCAGAGCAACTGGTTTAAGAAAATAGTTAATCATCTTGGCTTTGTGGTTTGGGGCGGATGCGGATTTATAGGTCCTAATCCTTTCAAAATTCAGGGTGTACTGCCTAACTTCGGTGCTGGTTTGCGTATAGAGATACAACCACGCATGAATATACGCTTTGACCTGGGTCGCAACATGGTTAATAAACAAAATCTGTTCTACTTTAATATGACAGAGGCATTCTGATAAAACAGAGCAAATTTATTCAGGCATTTATTGTCTGAAATACACCATAAGGATTGATTAAATTTTTACTTTCAGTAGATTTAATCAATCCTTAATTGTATATAATAGTCAGCAATAAACCTCCATTTAGTAATATAAAGCCATGATTACAATGCCAATATTGTTAAATAAAAGGTGTATTATACCATTTTCTCACAAAAAAAGACAGATGATAATAATGCCTGAAATCTGCAATTCCTTTTCTTAAATTCTGATTATTTTCGTAAATGAAAAAAAAACAGTCTTACAGAAGATTTTTTTATGTTAAATCCAAAACCAATACCCCTATTAACACGTTTACACATTAAAAATAATCTATATTTTATGATGATAATTGACATAAAGAATAGTAAAAAAAATGTGGAAGCGTTTAGTTCAATCTGTGTCATAAAGCTTTGAGGTGTTGATGATTAATATTTAGAAAAGTTAGTTTCACCCCTTTCTAAAAGATACATTTTTAATATGTATCACTCTAATATTTAGATATTTAACGCAAAGTTTTCGATTAGGAATGTCTATCAGGCTCACACTTCCATTTTGATATATGCCTTCTGAGCCATGGGCAATTTAATTATTATTATATGGACAAGTTTGAAAAGAAAATCATTGTGCTGCTTTTTATTCTATCCTTTCTTCAGCCATACGGGTATTCTCAGACCAAAGAGAATCCTGTATCATGGCCGCATACCTCAGCCCATTCAGCTACGATATTAGAAAATTTTAATACTAACATCGGTCTGATCAGGTTAAAAGGCAAAAATTTACAAACGAATATCATCCCGATGGAAGCAGACAACGGGAAATGGGGGTATGTAAATGAAAAAATGAAATTTGTTATCAGCCCTATTCTGAACAATGCCTATGAATTTAATGATTCAGGACTGGCACGGGTTGAATACAACAAAAGATGGGGTTTACTGAACCGCGACGGATTATTTTTCCTTATTCCGTTTTTTAGCAAGATGCAACCCTTCGATAAATTCGGGCTTTCATTACTTCAATGTGATACGCAGATATGGAGCGGTCTTGAATCGAATAAGAATGTATTGAAAGATCTTCCGGATAACATTGAATTCATCAAAGATAATCCGGCCGTCCAAAAGGAATATATCTATACATATATTACTTCAAAAGGAAATTGGCTCAACAATAAGATTTATATCTATGCAGAACCTTTCTGTGCGGATGGTGTGGCACGTGTTGCCACTGAAGGCGGTGTAGGTATTCTAAAGAAAGATGGTAGCTATCTTTATACTCCGCAATTTGCCAATGTGGGTAAATTCGAAAATGGTGTGGCCTGGTTCAAACCTCTTCCTCAGGATTCAGTGGCATCGGATAAATATGGGTTTATCAGCCTTAAAGGTGATATTGCCATAGAGCCTGTATTCGATAGTATTCCTGATTTTAAGAACGGTTTAGCAATTGTCTGTGTAACCAACGACAATGGTGAACTACTTTATGGTATTTTAAAAGATGATTTAGATTATCTGGTTAAACCGGAATTTAGCTTAATTGAAGATTTTAATGACGAGAATCTTGCCCTTGCGGATTTGAACGGTAGCGTGGGTTACATAAATACTTCGGGTGAATTTATTCATAAAGATTCATACGGCCGGTTTACAAAAATCGGAAATAGCCCGCTTGGTCAGCTTTATGCTTATAACGGCATCATCGTAAAGAAAGCGGACGACGGTCAGTATTATCCTATTTTCGGTATGGACTATCTGTCTAACGAAAATACGATTCTCTACCCGGACTCACTCGACAGAAACAGTCTGCCGGTTACACCGATGCTAAATATCGGATTAATATCCAACAATCCGACTGAGTTTATCGGTATCTGTGAAAACGGACTTGTCATGGCCGATCAGCAAAACGAAAACAGTATTATCGATGAGTCGGAAAGTACCTATGATAACGATGGCGTTTTTTATCGCCTGAAGCTACTGGGTAAAGAAGGTTATGCGTTAGTCAACATTCTGAATGAAGAAATTGAACGCTTCCCCGGCGATTCTATCGAAATAGATCAGGATGGCTTAATCTATACTTTCTACAAGAAACTGAACCCGAGTAATACCTGTTTCTTTGTAGACCGAAAGATTAATATGGTTTATATTGCCTATATGGCTTATGAACAGTTTAATGATTATGACGAAATATTAATCATCGACCGTTACGATATCAGAAGTAAACAGAAAATGAAACCCGTACTGACACCTATTTACGAAATATACAGAAGTTATAAAAACGGATCTATCGATCTGAAGAATGGCTTCTCTCCTATTATACCGGCTAAAAGCGATCTGATATTTAATAAACTGGCCACCATGCAGGTGTTAAATGTAGGAAATCTGCTTTTGACTTTCAACATATCAGATCAGGAAGATTTTATCTGTGTATTCGATAGTAAAAGCTTCAACCCGATTGTATTGAATAATATCAATATCAATTCGAATGAGTTCTGGAAGAAGTTCAATATGAAAGCCGATTCGAGTATCATTACTTCGAAACAAAGATATTGCGTATCAAAATACGGAGGATTCTATTTGTATGCTCCTGATGGTAAATACATTCTGAAGTTCGACAATATGGTCAATACCGAATGGCAGAACAAGATTTCGGAAAAAGGCAAGATTGACATCAATAATCTGACCGAGAACGACCAACTGCTGTATTGCATCGGAACATCACAGGAAGCACCATTTGTGAATAACAATAATGCCATAGCCTGGGAGATAAATAAAGATGCCTATATGGTGAAGATGATTCCGCTGACCCGGAAGAAGAATACCAAATCGTATAAAGGATTCATAAAGAATGATTATCTGTATGTGCAGACAGATTTTCCATAATAGATAAATTGATATATAATTAAAAGACAACGGGCAGGTATCATTTCTGATGACCTGCCCGTTGTCGTTATCGGGTAATAAGATATTATTGCGCAATTAAAGGAACGGAGAAACTAAACGTAGAGCCTACACCCTTTTGAGAAGTAAACCATAGCTCGCCGCCGTTTTTCTTCACGAAATCCTTGCAAAGCAATAGTCCGAGGCCTGAGCCTTCTTCATTGTTTGTTCCGTAAGTTGTGAAGTGTGTATCGGGATGCAACAGCTTCTTCTGATCTTCAGGATCAATGCCGCAACCACTGTCTTTAACATGAACAATGGCCATGCCGTCTTTTTCTTCTACAGAAATGACAATCTCCTTATTTTCATTGCTGAACTTAATGGCATTGCTTAGCAGATTGCGTACTACTGTTTTGATCATATCAATATCGGCATGTACTTCGGGTTCAACAGGTGCATCAAGCTTCAAAGCAATTTTCTTAAGCTGTGCACCCGATGAATAAAGGTCTAACACACCTTTAATCACTTCGACAAGATCGACATCCTGACTCACTACTTTCAGGCTACCAATCTGGCTTTCTGTCCATTTCAGCAGATTGTCCAGTAATGAGAATACATCTTCTGTGGTTTTATTTGCCGTAGTCAGCATCTTGAAATTCTCTGCACCAATGGTTGATGCAGGCAATTTAAGCATCAGCATATTCAACACCATCTTTACTGAACCGATAGGTGCACGAAGATCATGAGCAATGACCGAATAAAGTTTATCGCGACCTACAATGGTACGCTTCAGTTCTTCGGTTTGTGAAGTAATGATTCGTTTAGCGGCAACCAGCGACAACTGATGCATCACACGAATAATCAGCTCTTCTTTATTAAATGGTTTCGAGATAAAATCGTTTCCGCCTACCTGAAAACCTTTCACGATATCTGTTGTACTGTTAAGGGCTGTCAGAAAAATAATAGGAATATCGGCTGTATCGGGATTTGCCTTTAGCTTTTGAGCGACATCAAATCCGTTTATATCAGGCATCATTACATCCAGCAATATCAGATTGGGCTTTTCTTTCTCAACTTGTTCCAGCGCTTCGGTACCATTACCGGCCGTTACAATCTGGAATTTCTCATTCGTCAAAAGAACTTTAAGCAAAAGTATATTCGACATTACATCATCTACAATGAGAATTTTATATTCCGAGGGGTTAATTTCCATCTTCATGATAATCAGATCTATTATATTTTGTTTAGCACTTATAAATTGTAATTCTTAAAATAATCTACCATATACTTTAAACCTTCATCCAGAAAAATTGTTGGCTGCCAGTCTAAATATTTTTTTGCCAGTGTAATATCCGGCTGTCTTTGCTGGGGATCATCCATGGGCAATGGTTTGAAAATGATTTTCGATTCAGAGCCCACCTCAGCAATCACTTTATTGGCCAGTTCAAGGATGGTAAATTCATTGGGATTACCAATATTTACAGGACCCGTAAATTCATCGCCAGTAGCCATCATCCGAATCATGGCTTCAATCAGATCGGTGACATACTGGAAACTTCTGGTCTGTGCACCTGTGCCATAAATGGTTATGTCTTCGTTGCGAAGTGCCTGAACAATGAAGTTTGAGATCACACGCCCGTCGTCAGGGAGCATATTTGGACCATAGGTATTGAATATACGAATGATCTTGATACGTGTACCTTTCATCCGGTTGAAATCCATGAATATCGTTTCAGCGCATCGTTTTCCTTCATCATAACAAGAACGCAAGCCGATGGGATTTACATTGCCCCAGTATTCTTCAGTTTGCGGATGTACATGCGGATCGCCGTACACTTCGCTTGTGGATGCCTGCAAAATCTTTGCACCGGTTTTATCGGCAAGTTCTATCAGGTTTATCGCCCCCAAAACAGATGTTTTAATGGTTTTAATGGCGTCATACTGATAATGTATGGGGGAAGCCGGGCAGGCCAAATTGTAAATTTCGTCTACTTCGGCGGTATATGGAAGAGTAATGTCGTGGTTTACAAACTGAAAACGGGGATGAGCAATCAGGTGTTCGATGTTTCTCTTGGCCCCGGTAAAAAGATTGTCCAGACAAATGACCTGATGACCATCTTTAATAAGACGCGAACAAAGATGTGAACCTATAAAACCTGCCCCTCCGCTAACTAATATTTTTTTCATTATTGAGTTATGAGTTGCTTCTTTACTGACAAAAGTAAATGAATTAACCTATATGAGCAAACTTTCCTAAATATTTATAGCTGAATATTTATACACTAAAGTTTCAGATAAAAATCTTTTGTAAGAGTGGCATATTCATCGCTGAGTTTATGACGCTCAAGTTCGAGTATCATTTCGGATACTTCTACGGGCTGATTTTTAAACGAGAAACTTAAAAGTGTACGTTTGGGCACTGCACCGGGTTTTGGAATAATATACAACATTTTGAATGGATATAACCCCACTTCTTCCCCAATCTGTATCAATGTTTCTGCATCAGTAGCGGGAAGAATTACCGAAAAAACTCCATCGGGCGAAAGCAAACGACCGACGTGTGTCAGCAAATCGCGGTGAGTCAGTCCGTCATTGTGACGAGCCAGATTGCGTTGCTTGTCGGGCGAATTGAGCGAATTGACAAAGAAAGGCGGGTTCGAGACGATGACGTCATATTTTCCGGCTTCCGGAGTAAATGTATGGATATCGGCTTCTATAGCCTGAAGACGATTGGCCCAGGGGGATGCTTCGAAATTCTGAGTCGACTGCAGAACTGCCCCTTTATCAATATCTATGGCAGTGATCAGCGCTTCTTCATTACGCTGAGCCAGCATGAGCGATACGAGTCCGGTACCGGCACCGATATCGAGTATGGATTTCGCATTTTCCACGGGAGCCCAGGCACCAAGCAATACGCCATCTGTGCCGACTTTCATGGCACAATGCTCCTGATTTACAGTAAACTTCTTGAAGCTGAAATATGAATTAGCCATATTAATGAATAAAAATATTGATCCTGCAAAAATACGATTTTTATTCTCTGCAATGGTTAAAGTCGCTTTAAGGAATTTATTCTTTCTGCATACACAGCTGTTTATCAGCATATTACAAACTCACTGTCAGACAACTATCGGCAGTCTGCCGGCAAGCTATAATCAGCGTGCCGGCGATAGCTTGTCAACGAGCTGAGAATAGTTGCCCGACAGTGTGATAAAAAATGATGGATCAGGTGTTTATATATATTAATGAGAGGAGTTATTCCGAATATGAGTTTTCAATGGCATAGTTTTTGTATTTTTATAGGCATTAACTTCACTATTTACAAAGAATGAACTAAATTTGCAGTCATTTTTACATATAATTATGTCAGAATGGCGTTAATTATTTAAGCACCATGATAAAAAGAAAATATATGATGCATGAGTCCAGCAACAACGGTTTTTCATTGATCGCAGATTTCGATAATAATGATGAATCCGTATTTGACTTTAAACTAGAATCAACCGATAATATTCCTGTGTTGCCATTGCGAAATATGGTATTGTTTCCAGGTGTATTTTTACCGATATCTATCGGACGTCCGGCCACTTTAAAGTTGGTTCGCGAAGCCGAAAAAAACAATTCATTTGTAGCCGTAGTTTGTCAGAAAGATCCGCAGACCGATCACCCTGAGTTCAATGATTTGCATAACATTGGCGTAGTGGGTCGTATCGTGAAAGTATTGGAAATGCCCGATCACTCGACAACAGCTATTGTACAGGGTTTTAAACGTATGGAGCTTACCGAGATTACCGGTAATCAACCCTATCTGAAAGGAAAAATTGAAATCAGAGACGAAGAAAAACCCGAAAAGAATGATAAGGAATTTACCGCACTGGTAGATACCTGTAAAGATCTGACGGTTCGTTTTATCAAAACATCTGAAATGATTAATCAGGAGACAATCTTTGCGATTCGTAACCTGAATGCTCCTTTGTTTGTGATTGATTTTCTGGCGACTAACCTTCCGCTTAAAAAAGATGAGAAGATTCAGTTACTTAGCATCAATTCACTAAAAGACAGAGGTTACAGATTATTGGAGATACTAAACCGCGAGGTGCAACTGGCAGAGATTAAAGCTTCTATCCAGATGCGTACGCGTGAAGATATTGACCAGCAACAGCGTGAATATTTCCTGCAACAGCAGATTAAAACGATTCAGAATGAACTGGGTGGTAGCGGTCAGGAGCAGGAAATCGAAGAATTGCGACTGAAATCGTTTGGCATGGATTGGGGTACTGAAATTCAGGCAACTTTCGATAAAGAACTTGCTAAACTTGAACGTACACATCCGCAATCGCCCGACTACAGCGTTCAGTTGAACTATATTCAAACGCTGCTGAACTTGCCATGGAATACGTTTACAACAGATAATCTGAATTTGAAGAATGCCGAAAAAACACTCGATAAAGATCATTATGGTCTTGAAAAAGTGAAGGAGCGTATTCTTGAACACCTGGCGGTATTGAAGCTGAAAGGGGATATGAAATCGCCTATCATCTGTCTTTATGGCCCTCCGGGAGTTGGTAAGACTTCGTTGGGACGTTCTATCGCATCGGCTCTGAAGCGTAAATATATACGTATGTCTTTGGGTGGCGTTCACGATGAAGCCGAAATCCGCGGACATCGTAAAACATATATCGGCGCAATGCCGGGACGTGTCATCAAGAGTATGATTAAGGCGGGTTCTTCTAACCCGGTATTCATCCTTGATGAGATTGATAAGATTACAACCGATCGTCAGGGCGATCCTTCTTCGGCTTTGCTGGAGGTACTGGATCCTGAACAAAACACTACATTCCACGATAACTTCCTGGATGTGGATTACGACTTGTCTAAGGTTATGTTTATTGCAACTGCCAATAATCTGAACACCATTTCGGGACCGCTTCTGGACCGTATGGAACTAATTGAGGTGAGTGGCTACATTACCGAAGAGAAGATTGAAATTGCACGTAAACACTTGGTTCCGAAAGCACTTGAGGCAAACGGAATGAAGAAAAATGATATTAAGTTCCCGAAAAATACACTCGAGGCGATTATTGAAAAATATACCCGTGAAAGTGGTGTGCGCGAGCTTGAAAAGAAGATTAATAAGATTCTGCGTAAATCGGCAAGATATCTGGCAACAGATGGTTATTTCAAATATTCTGAAATTAAACCGGCCGATTTGTATGAATTCCTTGGTGCGCCTGAATACTCACATGGCAAATATCAGGGCAACGAATACGCAGGTGTTGTTACCGGACTGGCATGGACTGCCGTTGGTGGTGAGATTTTGTTTGTGGAAACCAGCCTTAGCAAAGGTAAAGGTGGTAAACTGACCCTCACTGGTAATCTGGGCGATGTAATGAAAGAGTCGGCTATGCTGGCACTTGAATATCTGAAAGCTCATACGTCACTGCTTGGCATCAGCGAAGATGTATTCGATAACTGGAACATCCATGTGCATGTGCCCGAAGGTGCTATCCCGAAAGATGGTCCGTCAGCAGGTATCACTATGGTGACATCTCTTGCCTCGGCACTGACTCAGCGCAAGGTGAAACCAAATCTGGCCATGACAGGCGAAATTACACTTCGCGGGAAAGTGCTTCCTGTAGGCGGTATCAAAGAAAAGATTCTGGCTGCGAAACGTGCCGGCATTAAAGAAATTATTCTTTGTGCAGAGAACAAGAAGAACATCGATGAAATTCAGGATATCTATCTGAAAGGATTGACTTTCCACTATGTGAATGACATCACTGAGGTTCTTAATATCGCACTGACCAATGAAAAGGTGAACGGTGCTATCGATTTTAATATAAAACAATAAATTGCGTAAGCAATGATTTTTGAATTACAACATACTGATAAAAAAAGTAATGCCCGTGCCGGTCTGATTACCACAGACCACGGGCAGATTCAGACTCCTATTTTTATGCCTGTAGGCACATTGGGGTCTGTAAAAGGAGTACATATGCCTGAGCTGAAAGAGGATATCAAAGCTCAGATCATCTTAGGAAATACCTATCATTTATATCTTCGCCCGGGACTGGAGGTGCTGGAGAAAGCAGGTGGTTTGCATAAGTTTAATGGCTTCGACAAACCTATGCTAACCGACAGTGGTGGCTTCCAGGTGTTTTCGCTTTCGGCTATCCGCAAACTTCGCGAAGAAGGTGCTGAATTCCGTTCGCACATCGATGGCAGTAAGCATATCTTTACCCCCGAAAAGGTGATGGATATTGAGCGTACCATTGGTGCAGATATCATGATGGCGTTCGATGAATGTCCTCCGGGTAATTCAGACTATACGTATGCAAAGAACTCGATGGAGCTGACACACAGATGGCTTGATCGTTGCATCACCCGTTTTAACGAAACAGAACCTAAATACGGTTATTCGCAATCGCTCTTCCCTATCGTGCAGGGTTGTGTTTATCCTGAGCTGCGTAAGCGCTCTGCTGAATTCATCGCATCGAAAAATGCAGATGGTAATGCCATTGGAGGTCTGGCAGTGGGTGAACCTGTAGACAAGATGTACGAGATGATTGAGGTGGTGAACGAGATTTTACCAAAAGACAAGCCCCGCTACCTGATGGGTGTGGGTACGCCGGCCAATATTCTGGAAGGTATTGAACGCGGTGTGGACATGTTCGACTGTGTGATGCCAACCCGTAATGGCCGTAATGGTATGTTGTTTACCAAAGATGGTATCATGAATATGCGCAACAAGAAATGGGAGCTGGACTTCTCTCCTATCGAAGCTGACGGCGCATCTGTAGTGGATACATTATATACTAAGGCTTATTTACGCCATCTGTTCCACGCACAGGAACTATTGGCTATGCAGATTGCGTCTATTCACAATCTGGCTTTCTACCTATGGTTGGTAGGCGAAGCACGCAAACACATCATTGCAGGAGATTTTGCAAGCTGGAAATCAATGATGATCAAAAAAGTGACGACACGATTATAATCTGCTATTTATAACAGGACTATGAGGAGTAACCGATTTATTAAACGTTTAGACTGGTATATTATTAAGAAGTTTCTCGGAACTTATGTTTTTGCCATTGCATTGATTATTTCGATTGCAGTGGTATTTGACTTTAATGAGAAGATGGATAAGTTTCTCGAGAATCAGGCACCATGGAGTGCAGTGGTTTTCGATTACTACTTTAATTTTGTACCCTATTTCGCCAATCTTTTTAGTCCGCTATTTGTCTTCATTGCCGTAATCTTCTTTACGTCGAAGCTGGCAGAGAATTCGGAAATTATTGCCATGTTCTCGGCAGGTATGAGCTTTAAGCGTATGCTTCGGCCCTATATGATATCGGCAGGTATCATTGCTGTAGTTACTTTTTTGCTTAGCTCGTTTGTTATTCCTCAGGGAAGCGCAACTCGTCTTGACTTTGAGGATCAGTATGTAAAATCTAAAAAGAAAAGCAGTGTCCGCAATGTGAGGCTTGAGGTAGAAGATGGTGTTATTGCTTACATCGATAACTATCAGAATTACAATAAAACGGGGCATCGTTTTACCCTTGATAAGTTTGAAAACAAAAAGCTGGTTTCGCAGATGACAGCCCGTCGTATTGTATATGATACCACATCGGTATATAAATGGACTATCCACGATTATATGATACGTGAGCTTGGTGAAATGAACGAATACATCACCAAAGGCGACAAAATGGATTCGATTATTGCCATGGAGCCGGCTGACTTCCTTATTATGAAGAATCAGCAGGAAATTATGTCCAATCCGCAATTGAGCGAGTACATTGAAAAGCAAAGACGCCGTGGTGTGGCCAATATAAAGGAGTTCGAGATTGAGTATCACAAACGCATCGCCATGTCGTTTGCCTCTTTTATCCTTACTATTATCGGGGTTTCTTTATCATCGCGTAAAACTAAAGGTGGTATGGGGTTACATTTAGGTATCGGTCTGGCTCTGAGTTTTTCTTATATCCTCTTCCAGACAATTTCATCGACCTTTGCGATTAAAGGAAATATGCCTCCTGCCATTGCGGTATGGATACCTAACTTTATCTATGCATTCATTGCATTCTATTTGTATCGGAAGGCACCAAAATAAGAACAGGAAATTCATCCCTAAATAAAATAAAAATAGCCGCATCAGGAAATCCTGTTGCGGCTATTTATTTTTGTTGTATTCAAAAGCATCTTCAGACGATAGAATAAATTCTAATCCGATAATGCTTATTCTCCCAATTAAAGTAATTGTCTTAGTTCATTTTTACATAATCAGCAAGATTTGCAGCTGAAATGTTTTTTGCAACAATTACTCCATCTTCATCTAACAAATAATTTGTAAAACCCTGATTCAGTTTAAACTTCTTGTAAACTTCAGAATCAGTACCAAGCTCCTCCAGGTAACAGTCTACACACATTATTTGATCCCGCTTGATGGCTTCAGCGAAAACTGACGAATAATTGTCAAACGCTATAGATACCATCTTCACATCGTAATTGCCTGAATTCAGAAAGTTGTTCAGGCTGGCATTCTTCATTCGCGAACTGCCATCGTAACTTGCCCAAAAGCTCAACAGCGTGAATTGCTGTTTCTGACTAATGGTAAATTGATTCAAAGAATCGTTTTTTGATATAGATTTGATACGAATATCCGGAGCTATATCGCCCACTTCAAGACCTCTGCTATGTTTATCTTTTCCCATAAAAGAGGTGAGAGAACACATTAATAATACAACAAAAATCCATCTTACATAACACTTCATGTAACTCGGGTTTAGTTAATACTATCCGGGACTGTCGTCAACAGTAGTTTCACCCGGAACATCGTTTAAATCGCCACATAAACAAGGAATATCCCTGATAATCAGCAATTTCATACGCGAAACTTCCTGCAAAGGACGAGATAATTTCGTTAAATACCAAACATAAAAGCAAATTTCTTTATAATGCCATTCTTTTTTTATGCTTTATAGCATATTTTCGTTATAAAATATCTACTTTTGTATATCACGAAAAGAGAGACTTTTTATGCATTCATATACTACCGAATTAATACTAATTCGTATTACAGGAGAAGACAGACCGGGACTAACAGCGTCGATAACAGAAATTCTGGCAAAATATGATGCCACAATTCTCGATATTGGTCAGGCCGACATTCACAATACGCTATCCCTTGGAATTTTATGTAAAACAGAGGAAAAGCATTCTGGTTTTATCATGAAAGAGCTTCTGTTCAAAGCGTCTTCTCTGGGCATCACAATCCGTTTCTATCCTATTAGTGCAGAAGAATATGAAGATTGGGTGCAGATGCAGGGAAAAAACAGATATATCCTTACTGTGCTTGGTCGCAAACTCTCGGCGCATCAGATTTCTGCTACTACCCGCATTCTGGCAGAACAAGGAGTTAATATTGATGCTATAAAAAGACTTACCGGCCGTATTCCTCTGAATGAACAGGATTCGAGAACCCGTGCCTGTATAGAATTCTCAGTAAGAGGTACTCCGAAAGACCGTATTGGCATGCAGGAGAAGTTAATGAAACTTGCCAATGAACTGCAGATGGATTTCTCTTTTCAGGAAGATAATATGTATCGCAGAATGCGCCGTCTGATCTGTTTCGATATGGACTCCACACTGATTGAAACAGAAGTCATCGACGAACTTGCCATGCGTGCAGGTGTTGGCGAACAAGTGAAAGAAATTACCGAACGTGCCATGCGCGGAGAAATAGATTTCATAGAAAGTTTCCGCGAAAGAGTAGCCTTACTGAAAGGTCTGGATGTTTCTGTGATGCAAGAAATTGCCGAACAACTTCCAATTACCGAAGGTGTGGAGCGATTAATGTATGTTTTAAAGAAATATGGCTATAAAATTGCTATTCTTAGCGGTGGTTTTACTTACTTTGGAAAACATTTGCAACAGAAGTTCGGCATAGATTATGTTTATGCCAACGAACTGGAAATTGAGGATGGCAAACTCACCGGTCGTTACCTTGGAGATGTTGTAGATGGTAAACGTAAAGCAGAGCTTCTGCAGCTTATTGCACAAGTTGAAAAGGTAGATATTGCCCAGACAATCGCCGTAGGTGATGGAGCTAATGATTTGCCGATGCTCGGAATAGCTGGTCTGGGTATCGCTTTCCATGCAAAACCAAAAGTTGTAGCCAATGCCAAACAATCTATCAATACAATAGGTCTGGATGGTGTTTTATATTTCCTTGGTTTTAAAGATTCATATTTAAATATTTGACAGAAATATAATATTCCAATATCGTATAATGAAATTTTCCGAACTAAAACTTAATTCCGGCGTTCTCGAAGCTCTCGATGCCATGCGTTTCGAAGAATGTACCCCCGTACAAGAGCAGGCAATTCCAATCATACTTGAAGGTAAAGATTTAATAGCCGTTGCTCAGACAGGAACCGGTAAAACCGCTGCATTTCTTTTGCCTGTTCTCAATAGATTATCTGAAGGCAATCATCCTGATGAAGCTATTAATTGCATTATCATGTCGCCTACGAGAGAGCTTGCCCAGCAAATAGATCAGCAAATGGAAGGTTTCTCGTATTTCATGCCGGTATCGAGCGTGGCAGTTTACGGCGGTAATGATGGAATCATGTTCGAACAACAGAAGAAAGGGCTTACACTCGGAGCAGATGTGGTTATTGCCACCCCGGGACGTCTACTCTCCCATCTTAACCTCGGATATGTTGATCTTTCAAAGGTTTCTTTTTTTATCCTTGATGAAGCAGACCGAATGCTCGACATGGGATTTTATGAAGACATCATGCAGATTGTAAAATATCTCCCCAAAGAAAGACAGACAATTATGTTCTCGGCAACTATGCCTAATAAGATTAAGCAACTTGCACAGAACATTCTGAATGATCCGACAGAAATTAAACTGGCTATTTCCAGACCGGCCGATAAAATTGTTCAGGCTGCCTATATTTGCTACGAAAGCCAAAAACTTCATATCATCAAGAGTCTGTTTGAGCACAGCGTACCCGAACGCATCATCATCTTTGCATCTTCCAAACTGAAAGTAAAAGAAGTGACAAAGGCACTTAAACATATGAAATTGAATGTTGGCGAGATGCACTCAGATCTTGATCAGTCGCAGAGAGAAAATATGATTCTGGATTTCAAAGCCGGAAGAATCAATATTCTGGTAGCAACTGATATCGTTTCAAGAGGAATTGATATTGATGATATTCGCTCTGTAATCAACTTTGATGTACCTCACGACAGCGAAGATTACGTGCACCGTATTGGTCGTACTGCCCGTGCAAATAATGACGGAGTGGCAATTACTTTCGTAAGCGAGAGCGAGCAAGGCAAGTTTAAAGCTATCGAAACATTCCTGGATAAAGACATTTATAAGATCCAACTTCCGGCCGAGTTAGGCGAAGGTCCTGAATATGCTCCACAAAAGCAAAGAAGAGGCAATCCGAGAGGAAGAAACAATAACAACGGTAAAAGAAAAAACTTCAGAAATAGAAATTAATTAAATTCTATTTCTGAAGCTCCACAAATATAATCCATCCGGATTACTATTATAAAGAGATCAAAGTTTGCGGTTATTCTCTAAAAGAATTCGTATAGCTTCGATCTCTTCTTTTTTTAGTATAATGCGCGATAAAACCCTTTCATAACGCTCCTGATGATGAAAATCAGAACCAACAAAAGTATATTTACCGGAAAGCAACAATGATTTTGCTCTAGCTGATACATGCTTACCATATAAGCCTGCTAGTGAAAGGAAATTGAGTTGCAACTTAACACCACGGCTTAATAATTGCATTAATTTAGCATCAGACATATACAGATATCTTTCGGGATGCGCAAGCACTGGCTGATAAC
Organism: uncultured Bacteroides sp.; assembly: GCA_947074195.1. Classification (GTDB taxonomy): domain Bacteria; phylum Bacteroidota; class Bacteroidia; order Bacteroidales; family Bacteroidaceae; genus Bacteroides. The sequence goes on along the minus strand of CAMTOS010000002.1, from coordinate 22,774 downwards.
CTGTAGCCATAATATCATAAATCAGTGTATCGAGTTCGATGGGTGCTGAAAAATATGATGTCTCGACTAACAGATGTTTATTATCAAAAGAAAGAACTTCTTTATTCAGATGTCCGATAAATTTTTCATCAAGCATATATTCAGCTGCAAGACGAAACTCAATTTTTGACGGACACGATTTTTTGAATTCCTCAAAACGCTGTTTCAGAAATTCAGCATTATTATTAGGGCAATCAGTCATAATGTGAGGAGTTAAAAACATCCTCTCGACCCCCATATCTTCAAAATATTTAATGGCTTTCTTTGCTTCTTCAACCGATGAGACACCATCGTCTACCCCCGGAAGCAAATGGGCATGAACATCCGTCATACCCATTAGCAAATCAGTTTTTAAAATATTTTTCTTTGAAGAAAAGAATGAAAACATTAGCGTTTGTTTATTATATCATTTACTTTCTTCTTCATCTTGTGCGTAAATGAATTCTTACGTCGACGATCAAGACGTTTTTCAGCATCGTTACCATAACCGTAGCCATATCCATAGCCGTAACCATAGCCATATCCGTAACCATAACCATAGCTATTAGCCGAGTATGAAACATCATTCAGGATAATAGCCATATTATTCAGTTTCTTCTGGTCGTACATTTTCTGAAGATCTGGCAATAATCTGCGATCCAACCAGCCCGAACGAACAACGAAGATAGTAATATCCGCTACACGGTTCACGATAAATGCATCAGCAACAACACCTACAGGAACGTTATCAATAATTACATAATCGTAACGGGTTTTCAGTTCGTTTATTAACTGAGCAAATCTGTCACTCAACAATAATTCAGCAGGGTTAGGAGGAATAGGGCCAGCAAAAACGATATCAAGTTTATCTGATTCATCAGACTTACCGATAATATCATTAATATTATTTGTTTTACCAGACAAATAATTCGTCAGACCCATCTTAGCTGTAGTCTTCGTGAATACATTGTTCAGTGTAGCTTTACGAATATCAGCATCAACAATCACAACTTTTTTATCAGTCATTGCAATACTCATTGCAAGGTTTGTCGATACAAATGTCTTACCAGCGCCCGGATTAAATGATGTAAACATCACCACCTGTGTTTTGTTTGCTTTCAGCGTCATGAAATCCATATTTGTACGAATAATACGGAACGCTTCAGAAACAGAATCACGACTATTTTCAGTAACTACAATATCAGTATTTAGATTTCCGTTATGGTCAGTACGCTTAGGAACATCACCAAGGAATGGCACAGAAATCGAATCTTCAATCTGTTTTCTTGAACGAACTTTAGTATCGAGAATACTCATCATCCAAAGAATACCCATTGGAATAGCAAGACCAATAACACCGGCAGCAAGCATTACCATCATTGATTTAGGAGCGATAGGTCTTGAACTACCTGTTGCAGGATCAATGATACGTGCATTACTTTCAGTAATTGCCTGAGAAAGGGCATTTTCTTCGCGTTTGTTCAAAAGATAAAGATAAAGTTCCTCTTTAATCTTTTGCTGACGTTCTACAGTTAACACATATTTCTGCTGAGTTGGTACCGCTTCAATTCGTTGGAACGTCTGACGTTCCTGTTCACGAATATTACTAAGCTTGATATTCAAACTCATAATAAGATTATCGATAGAACGAACAATTGTTGAACGCATAGCCGAAAGTGAGTTATTCAAATCCATAACGATTGGATTCTTATTACTGCTACCAGCCACTAATTTATCGCGTTTAAGCAACATATCATTATATTCAGAAATCTGACCTTCAACACTTGCATCAGAGATACCTGTATTTGCAGGAATAAGATCACCACTCTTCGTTGGATCAACCAGATATTCACGAATGAATTTAGATACACTCAACTGATTTTCAAGATTTAAACCTTCCTGCTGATAACGACTGTTAGACTGCAGGTACATACCAGTTTCTGATGTGATATCAGTAAGCTGGTGCTGACGTTTAAATGTTTCGATATTCGAGTCTACACTACCCAGTTCTTTTTCGATGATGATCAAACGATCATTGATAAAGTCTGATGTATTTACTGTAATCTGATTCTTATCGTTAACTGCATCTTCATTATAGATAGCAATTAATGTATTCAACACATCTTCTGCACGTGCAGTAGATTCATCGGTAATAGAAAGCGTAATAACTGATGAGAATTTCTCAGCCAAAGCTACTTTCAATCTGTTGTTAAAGCTCAACTTCGTACCTTCAACACTATTCTTAGTTACATTAACAGGTGTTTCAAAGAAATCTTCTGTATAATAAAGTGTAGGGATTACTACGAAAGAACCCACTGCAGTCTGAAGAGTATCGCCAAGAGCCAACTCATATTTATCATCGATTTCGATATTAGAATCGCCAGCTCTCCAAAGAATGTTCGAAACAGCCACACGTGTAGAGTCCAGAGGCATTACAGTAAGACTTACTGACTGACTATCTTCAGCATCAGGAAATGCAACAACTACAGGCGAATGCTTGTAAAGTTCGACATTTCTTAAACCAGACTTCATTTTATAGCTCATATTCAGATCCAGACGACGGATTACTTTTTCCATCAGGTTATTGGCCTGAAAAACAAGAACTTCATTATAAACATTACCCTTACCACCCATAAAGCTAAGATCAGCAAATGCAGCAGCTTCAGTTAAACCACTACCACTTCGTGAGTCATCTTTAATAAGCACCGAAGCTGAGCGGCTATAGGTTTTAGGAGTAGATTTCAGATAGTATGCAGCAATACCAATACACACTGCAAAAGAGATAACGAACCAATACCAGTTACGTAATACTAAATGAAAGATATCAACCAGATTGATTTCTTGCTCAGTTTTAGCAGAATTGTCCTGATTATTAAAATCGTTATTATTAAAATTACCAGTAGTCATAAATATTTGATAAGGAATTTATTTAAATACATTGATTAACAGAGCAGCAACAGATGTCAATACTGATACACCCGACATCCACACACCTACAGAATTGTTTGAGTTGACACGACTTTGTCCGCTTCGGGCTCTGTTTGGTTCTACATATACAATATCATTTTGCTGCAAATAATAGCAAGGAGACTGGAAGATATCTGAATCTCGTAAGTCATGATATAGAATCTGACGTTTTCCATCATTTTCGCGAATAACAGCAATACGATCACGACGACCATAAATAGTCAAGTCACCTGCCATACCCAATGCTTCGAGCAATGTAATACGGTCACCCGAAATTTCGAATGAACCCGGACGTGCAACCTCACCTAAAACTGAAATCTTATAATTCAGGAACTGAACTGTAACAATAGGATCTTTAATTAAATCTTCATCAACCAATTTTCTCTTAATCAATTCAGTCAGTTGCATACGAGTTAAACCTTCTACATGCAGTTTACCAAGTATAGGAAAATCAATATCACCGTTTTGGTCTACCAGATATCCCAATAATCTTTGCTGCCCAGAATACTGACTACCAATCTGGAAAGTAACAACAGGCATATTAAAAGGCAAAGCCAATTCAGGATCCTTACTATTTACCATAATAGCCAATAAGTCGTCTTTATGAATTTTTGCTTCATATCCCTTATCAACAACTTCTTCTTTTAAAGATACAACATCTTGAAAATAAAGGACTTCTTTGGGAGCAGCACAGGAAGTAAATAAAAGTATTAAACTCAACCAGAGCAGGTTTTTCATTTTTCTATTCATTTGGATTTTTTTCTCAATTGTGGGTTATTCCGGAGATTAACATTAATTAAAAACGGGGATTTCTATTTGGGCGCAAAATTAAGGCTCTTTCGTCAATATTCAAAATTATTTCACATCTAATTTACCTATGTCTGATTCAAATAAGAAAGTTTATTTTGTTAATTTCAAATAAATCGAAACAAAATGCCTAAAACTACAATATAAAGTGTGTAATTTTATTCAAAACTTGTAAACTATGATTAAGGATTATTTCCCGATAACCTTCAACCAACTTTTTAAGACTTTAACACTTGCTTTTAACACTCCATTAATTTGAATAATCACAAATGTGTTGTTTAAATTTGTAGCTATCTGCCCTTCAATACCACACAGTTCACCTTTAGTAATCCGGACTTTATCTCCCGGCATAAGTTCATCGATATCGAAATTCACATTATCAGATGCGAAATTCATCACCTGAATAAAATCATTCATTTGCTTTTCAGGAACAATGAGCATCCCTTTTTTCACACGATCAGGAATATAAAATATGCTTACACCAAATTTATTGGGCAAATCAATAGCTTCCTGCTTCGTTGCATAAACAAAGATCAGATTCCGTATATATGGTACTTCAACCGTTTTCCGACGACTCTTAAGCTCTCTTACTTCTTGTCTGGTCGGCAAAAAGTATTCAACACCCATTTCCTTAAGGCGATTACGAATAGACAACTCTTGTTTGTCACGAGTCCTGGCAGCATACCATTTCTTTTGTTCTTCGATCATTAAAATAGATACATATATATAAAAGGGATGTAAATATAGAACAAGAATAAGATATGACAAAATAAAAGTCCCGGATTCTCATTCGAATCCGGGACTTCACTATAACCTACTGATAAGTATTGTTATATATATTCTTTTAATAGACTTCCACTTTCTCAGCAATACGTTTCACTTTATCACGCAAAGCATCAATGTCACTTCCTGCAGGAGCATAACACAACACCACACCCATACGACGATTTATGCGTGTGAAAGGTTTGCCAAAAATACGGATATAAGTATCTTCTTCCGCAGTAACTTCTTCTAATCCTTTATAGCGAGGAGCCTCATCGCTGGCAATTGTCGACAGAATTACAGCACTTGCACCATTTCTTTCTAACTTAATGTGTGGAATTGGCAAACCAAGTACAGCACGAAGGTGCAATTCAAACTCATTCAGGTTTTGTGTACCTGCAAGTGTTACCATACCAGTATCGTGAGGACGAGGTGAAAGTTCGGAGAAATAAACACCATTCTCATGACTTAAGAAGAATTCAACACCCCACAAACCAGCACCGGTCAATGCTTTCGTTACTTTTTCTGACATCTCCTGCGCTTCTTTCAGATGAAGCGGATCGATTGGAGCCGGCTGAAAACTTTCACGATAGTCACCACCCTTCTGTACATGTCCGATTGGAGGACAGAACAATGTAGGACCATTTTTCTGAGTAACTGTCAAAAGTGTGATTTCGCTGTCGAATTTGATAAACTCTTCAATAATCAATTCGCGAATATCACCACGGCTACCACTGCAACCATATTCCCATGCCTTTTCAAGTTCATCGGCACTTTTCACCAACGACTGCCCTTTTCCAGATGAAGACATCAATGGTTTTACCACACATGGGAAACCAATTTTACCGGCAGCTTCCTTCAGTTCTTCAAAAGAAGTTGCATAAAAATACTTCGCTGTTTTCAATCCCAGCTCTTTAGCAGCAAGATCGCGAATAGCTTTACGATTCATCGTAAAATTGGCAGCACGGGCACTTGGAACAACCTGAATACCAGCCGCTTCGAAATCGTATAAACGTTCTGTGCGAATAGCCTCAATTTCAGGAACAATAATATCCGGCTGATGTTTTTTTACTACTGCATCGAGCTCTTCAGCACTTAGCATATTAATCACTTCAAAAGTATCGGCCACTTGCATGGCTGGTGCATTTTTGTAAGAATCACAAGCAATAACATACTGTCCTTTGCGCTGAGCGGAAATAACAAATTCTTTACCAAGTTCGCCCGAACCGAGCAATAATATCTTTTTCATTGTATGGATAAAATTGAATTATTCCGCAAAAGTAGTTATAATTTCTTATAACAAAAAAGCAGGATACAATGCTTATTGCAAAGTTCCTGCTTTTTTATGCCATTTATGGCGCTTTATTTAGTTCTTTATTGCCAAAGGTTTGGCAACTTCTTGCCAAAGGTTCTGCAGTTTCTTGCCAAAGGTTCTGCAATTTCTTGCCAAAGGCTTGGCAAAAATCCTGCTTACTGATGCTGCTCGCGAAGCAAATCGTTCACAGTTTTCACCGGATTAAAGGTCGACAAAGGCACTTCCACGAACACCGTATTCCAGTCGCTCATAGCTCCATTCCATAATCCGGGTAATTCAAGCGCTTTTAGCTCTTTACCATTCTTTGATTTCAAAGAGATAAAGCCAGTGGCAGGATCTACGTACTTCGTCAAATCAAATTTATTTCCTTTATAATCGCGAACTGCACAAACCAAATCTACCGGATTAAAGAATGTTCCATTTTCGAACATGGCTTTTGCATCAGGGTTATTCATATCGATCTGTGAACTTTCAAGGATCTGCAATGAAATAGTGCCGTCAGAATTATAAGCAAGGAAAGGACCGCCGCCAGGTTCACCTACATTTTTCACCATACCGCAAATACGGATTGGGCGATTCAGCTTTTCTTTCATATAGATGATAAGTTCGGCATCTTCCAGATTCTTCACTTCCGGATTTTTGCAGAACAATTTCTTACGCAGGAATTGAAGCACTTCCATAATCTGATCATGAGAATACTTGCCACTATCTAACAGTTTAATATATTCAAATGCCTGCTTTTGCAAATCGATCAGAATACCGGCAATCAATTTCTTATATTGTACCGTATCCCCTTTTAGTCTGTCGGGAACCACATTATCAATATTCTTAATAAAGATAACATCAGCTTCCAGGTCATTCAGATTTTCGATAAGAGCACCATGACCTCCGGGACGGAACACCAGCTTACCGTCTTTATCACGGAATGGTTCATTGTTCATATCTGCAGCAATGGTATCTGTAGACGATTTCTGTTCTGAGAAGCTCACGTTATATTTCACGCCAAAACGTTTTGCATAAATGCCGGCATTATCTTCAACCAGCGATTCGAACATCGAGCGATGCTCAGGCGATACTGTAAAATGTACATCTACCGTACCATCACCATTACAAGCATACATGGCTCCTTCCACCAAATGTTCTTCGAGCGGAGTGCGTGCGCCTTCGGGGTAGGAATGGAAGAGCAATAAACCTTTAGGTAAAAGACCATACCCTAATCCATCTGCATCAAGAAGCACTGCAACAATCTTTTTATATTCAGCATCTTCTATTAGCTTCATCACATCTTTATCGAACAATCGTAAACATGCAGAATTCAAATCTTCATAGAAAGCGAATTTATTGATATTATCGAAAAATGTTTCTTCGAAAGGAGTTGAAGGAATTTGATAAGAGGCGTCGAGGAACTCGAAAAGATTCTTGAACATACGGCTTGCAGCACCCGATGCAGGTACAAATTTCAATACTTTTTTACCCGATGTGCAATAAGCATCCCAGGCTGAAAGATATTTATTCTGTTCGTCTGCAGATGGATTTAAAACTCCTTTTTCAAGAGAAGCAGCAGCTTCGAGTTTTAAATAAGGGAATCCATTAGTAAAGTCTGCTAACTGTTTTGCAATTTGTTCTTGCGAAATACCTTTATCAGCCAATTGTTCCAGATCTTGAGGTGTCATCATAATATTTTGTTTTAGTTTGAATTAATGCCCAAAAATACAAAATGTTTTCATTTATGTGTTTTTCTTAACAGAAAAAACTAATTTTACAGCAGAATAATCCACATTAATATTTACAACGATGGATGAAATATCTTTTTTTACTGAAGCCGAAAAAAAAGAGGTTGCTTCATTATATAAAAAGTTATACCAATCGGCTTCCGATAGTATAACTAAAACACATATACATAATCTAAAAAAATATATTACAAAAGCTGCCAGCGAAAATAAGTTCGAAAGAAACAATTTCGGGATGAATCCTGTTGTACGCGATTTGCAAACAGCATTGATTGTCTCCGAAGAGATTGGCATGAAAGGTTCCAGTCTTGTGGGTATTATGCTTCACGAGTTGGTTAAGACCAACATTATCACCATCGAACAGGTTCGCAAAGAGTTTGATGATGATGTGGCTGCCATTATTTCGGGACTGGTAAAAACGAATGAGTTATATACCAAAAGTCCTGCGATTGAATCTGAAAATTTTCGCAACCTTTTACTTTCGTTTGCCGAAGACATGCGCGTTATTCTCATCATGATTGCCGACAGAGTAAATATGATGCGACAGATTCGTGTAACCGAGAATGAGGAAGATCGCACTCAGGTAGCCAATGAAGCTGCTTATCTGTATGCACCGCTGGCACATAAGCTTGGTCTGTATAAAATCAAATCGGAATTAGAAGATTTATCACTAAAATATACGAATCGCGAAACTTATACTTCGATTAAAGAGAAACTTAACGAAACAAAGGCTTCGCGAGACCGCTATATTGCTTCTTTTATCGACCCTATAAAAAAGAAGGTAGAGGCAGCCGGACTTAAATTCGAGATTAAAGGACGCACCAAATCGATTCACTCTATCTGGAATAAGATTCAAAAACAGAAAACGCCTTTCGAGGGGATCTATGATCTCTTCGCTATCCGTATTATTCTCGATTCTGAACCCGAAAAAGAAAAACAGGAGTGCTGGCAGGCTTACTCTATCGTGACTGATATGTATCAGCCTAACCCAAAGCGTTTGCGCGACTGGCTTTCGATTCCTAAAAGTAACGGTTATGAGTCGCTGCACATTACCGTTATGGGTCCCGAAGGTAAGTGGGTAGAAGTGCAGATACGTACACGTCGCATGGATGAGATTGCCGAGCGTGGTCTGGCCGCTCACTGGCGATATAAAGGTGTGAAAGGAGAGAATAATCTGGACGACTGGTTAACGTCAGTCCGCGAAGCATTGGAAAATTCGGATAGCGATTCGCTTAAATTGATGGATCAGTTTAAAATGGACCTTTACGAAGATGAGATCTTTGTCTTTACGCCAAAAGGAGATCTTTTTAAACTCCCTAAAGGTGCTACGATTCTGGATTTTGCATTTCACATTCACTCCAAACTGGGCAGTAAGTGTATTGGTGCCAAGGTAAATGGAAAGAATGTACAAATTAAATATAAACTCAGCAGTGGCGATCAGGTTGAGATTATGACCTCCAACACGCAGACGCCTAAGCAGGACTGGCTGAATATTGTTACCACTTCGAAAGCGCGAACCAAAATCAGACAAACGCTTAAGGAAATGGCGGCACGACAGTTTGAGTTTGCGAAAGAAACACTTGAACGCAAATTCAAGAACCGCAAAATCGATTATGATGAAGGCACGATGATGCGTCTTATCAAACGCCTTGGTTATAAAGTGGTGACAGAATTTTATCAGGCTATAGCCGATGGGATTATCGATGTAAATGAATTACTCGACAAATATGTAGAGCAACAGAAGCGTGAAAATGATCAGCATGATGAAATTCAATACAGAAGTGCCGAAGGATACAATCTGCAACCACAGACATTCGATGATAATACATCATCAAAAGAGGATGTATTGATGATTGATCAGGACCTCAAAGGACTGGAGTTTACTTTGGCTAAATGCTGCAACCCCATTTACGGCGATGATGTTTTTGGATTTGTATCCGTATCGGGTGGAATTAAGATTCATCGCATGGATTGCCCAAATGCCGATCAGATGAGACAACGCTTTGGCTATCGATTCGTTAAAGCACGCTGGGCTGGAAAATCGCATGGCAGACAATACCCTATTACACTACGCGTAGTAGGCCATGATGATATTGGAATTGTGACTAACATAACATCTATCATTTCAAAAGAGAATGATATAACTCTGCGTTCAATCGGTATTGATTCTCACGACGGACTTTTCTCGGGCACACTGACTATCATGATTGGTGATACCGGAAAACTGGAAACGCTAATCAAAAAACTGAGAACGGTAAAAGGAGTAAAACAGGTAAGTCGAAATTAATTATCATTAATTATGGAAGAACATGGTTTTGATCCTAAAAAGAGGATACAAAGTTTCAATTATGCCGGCCGGGGAGTAAAATTCTTTGTTAGCCGCGAACAGAATGCATGGATACACATCACAGTTGCCATACTTGTGATTCTTGCCGGAATTTTCTTTGATATTACTAAAACGGAGTGGATGGCCGTAATTTTTTGTATCGGACTTGTACTCTCGGCCGAAGGTTTTAATACAGCTATCGAATATCTTTGCAATGTTGTCTCGCCCGAACGAAATGAAGCCATCGGGCGTGTAAAAGATGTAGCTGCAGGAAGCGTTCTGATATGCGCCATTGCAGCTGCAATCATCGGCCTGATTATATTTATACCTTATATTATTTTGCTTTTTGAATAGTACCAAATAGAGAAACACAATAGATTACTTATGAAAAACCATCTCAACACGTTTTTATTTATATTTTTATATGCAGGCTTTTTTTGCCAGCAAACATTTGCTCAGTCAATGAGCAATAGCATACATAAATCACCAACAGAATTACTTTATTTCACCACACCTGCACAGCAATGGGAAGAAACATTACCTCTTGGTAATGGCCGTCTTGGCATGATGCCCGATGGTGGAATAGAAAAAGAAAGAATCGTACTCAATGAAATAAGTATGTGGAGCGGTTCGGTAGCTGATTACAGAAATCCGGATGCCGCAAAATCTTTACCCAAAATCCGGGAACTGCTTTTTGAGGGAAAGAATAAAGAGGCACAAGAACTGATGTACGAAAGTTTTGTACCAAAGAAACCGGAGAAAGGTGGTACTTACGGCACTTATCAAATGCTGGCTAATCTGGATATTGAATATATCTATACCGATTCACTTCCCGAAACGATATACGAAAGAGGACTCGACCTGACTACAGCTCAGGCTTATACGAACTTTACCAAAGATAATTATCAATATCAGCGCAACTATTTTGTATCGAGAGATAAAGATGTGATGCTGGTTCATCTTGCTACAAATAATCCGGAAGGCATAAACCTGAATCTCGTTCTGACTCGTCCGATAGAAAATTCAGAGGAAGTGCAACAATCTGTTGTGACTACTAACGATTTGCTCGAATTGTCTGGAATCCTGGATAGTGGTGCAGAAGGAAAAGATGGTATCGCTTATGCAGTTTATGCTGATGTAAAAGTTGAAGGACAAAAAGCCTGCAAATCAATTTGTGATGATAAGATTTGCATAAAGGGTGCTAAGGATGTCTGGATTATGATGTCGGCAGCTACCTCTTATTTTGAAAATGATAAATATAAAGAGAAAGCCATCGCACTCCTTAATAATGTATTGAGTGCCGATTTTGCAAGCATTGAAAAAGATGCGATCTATGACTACCAGGCTTTATATAACCGCGCGAATCTGACTATAGAAGGCAATCCCGAAACCATGCATCTGCCAACCAATGAACGCATTCTTACGTTTCAGCAGCAAGACGATCCATCGCTGGCCGCTCTTTATTATAATTATGGTCGCTATTTGTTGATTAGTTCGACTCGCCCCGGTTCTCTGCCGCCAAATCTTCAGGGGTTGTGGGCCAATGACATCGGCACTCCGTGGAATGGCGATTATCATACAAATATCAATGTACAAATGAACCACTGGCCAGTAGAACCGGCAAATCTGTCTGAGCTACACTTGCCACTGATCGAACTTACCAACAATCTGGTTGAAAGTGGAGAAGAATCGGCTAAAGCATTCTACGGCAACGATGCACAAGGATGGGTAGCACACATGATGACTAATTTATGGCAATATACCGCCCCCGGAGAGCATCCGTCGTGGGGAGCAACCAATACAGGTGGTGCATGGCTTTGTGCCCATCTTTGGGAGCATTATTTATATACGCTTGATAATGATTATCTTGCTTCTATCTATCCCACATTAAAAGGAGCATCGGAGTTTTTCTTATCGACCATGGTGACTGACCCGAATTCCGGATGGTTAGTGACGGCACCATCTTCATCACCAGAGAATGAATTTTATATCGGAGATGATAAAACGCCTATTAGCATTTGCATGGGACCAGCCATGGATACACAACTTGTTAAAGAGCTATTTCACAATGTAATTTCTGCCTCTAAAATCCTCAATACAGATAAACAATATCGCGCTGATCTTGAAAAAGCATATAAAAAACTTGCTCCTGACCTGATAAGCGAGAATGGTTATCTGATGGAATGGCTGGAAGATTACAAGGAAGTGGATCAGCATCATCGTCACGTATCTCATTTGTATGCACTGCATCCGGGTAATCAGATTTCGATACATAAAACTCCCGAACTGGCAGAGGCTTGTATAGAGACACTAAACCGCAGAGGCGATGGCGGCACAGGCTGGAGTCGTGCATGGAAAATTAATTTCTGGGCCAGACTGGGTGATGGTAATCGTGCCTACAAACTCTTTAAGAGCCTATTGATGCCTGCCTATACACCTGCAAACCCTTATAAGCATGCAAGTGGAACATTCCCGAATCTTTTCTGTTCGCATCCGCCTTTTCAGATTGACGGAAACTGGGGTGGTACAGCCGGTATCAGCGAAATGCTGATTCAGAGTCAGGATGGGTATATTAATCTCCTCCCCGCTTTACCCGATGAATGGAAAAATGGTTCGCTGAATGGATTTAAAGTACGCGGTGGTGCAGAAATTGATCTTAACTGGAAAAATGGAAAGCCAGCTATAGCAACAATCGTTTCTGATATGGCACAAACGTATGAATTAAGAAATCCATTTCCGGGAAAAAAGGTAGAAATAATTCAGGGAGGAAAATCAACCTTTTCAGCTAAAGATATCATTAAAATAAAATTGAAAGCAGGACAACCCGTCATTCTTCATTTCAACAAATAAGTCTTAGCGAATACGCATATGGCGGAAATAAGGGCAGGTAATGATAAAGTAGAATAGTAATGAACTGATTATTACTATTCTGCCCCACGTCAATATTACTGAAGGGGAATACATCTCATACAAGTGACATGAAGTAGCAATACCGGCAGTAATACCAATCTCCCATGCAAGGAAATGGGTTGTGTTTACCGTGCCACGCTGACAATGTTCGGAGAGTTTGATAAAGATCATCAGGAACTCAGGAGTAACGAGTCCTAATCCTAAACCAAGCAATAGTGGTGAAAGAAAATCGGGAATCATATCGAATAACAACAGTGAAAGAAGCATCAGTATAAGACCTGTTGTAATGGCCATATATGATTTATCATTGTTGAAACAAAGACGATATAAGAATAAGGCGAAAGGAAATCCAAGAGCTACGAAAGCATAGAAAGGAAGTTCTATTAACCCGATGATAATATTGCATGAACTGTGATGAAATACCGGAATCAACAATCCGGGAACAAAGGCAATACCAATCAGATTAATGGCAGGAAGCCATCCGCGCTTCAAAACAAAGCGGTCAGTAGAACATAAACATGATACTAGAGGTGCCCTGAAAGGCACATAGAGTCTTGTAATAAATACCAGTCCGACTATTCCTGTAATAATGGCGATTAAAATCAGCATGTCATAGCTCTGCCATTGATACAGCCAAACGCCTAAAGCCACTCCGATAAACATCCCTATCCGGATAATCCATGAAAAAGCTATATTACCATAGCTACGCATACTGGAAGGTACAGTATCTATGGCGAGTGTTATAGAAGCTACAGTACCCATTCCCACAAAGACACCCTGCAAAGTGCAAAGCGTCAGAATTTGTGGGAATGACTGTATGAAATAATAGCCAAAAGTAGAAATCAGCATACCCAGAAAAGAGAAAAAGCAAACGAATTTTCTTTTATAGGTATCGATTAAATAGGCATATAAAGGGCCTACCAAAAGCATCCCTAATGTCATCATCAGAAACATCGTTCCGGTTTGTGAAACAGATACATCTAACCGTTCGGACATTTCTAACGGAGACACCGGCAAGAGCATGTACAAAGAAATAAAAAACAAAAAATTGGCAATACATACTCTCATAAAATGAATGCTCCTTATTTGGTTTGGCATAGAAAATTATTAATACTGTTCTTTCTCGTTAGGGAAGAAGCTGTTCTTAACATCAGACACGTAGCGACTAATGGCATCGGTCATAATGGTATTTAAATCAGCATAACGACGCAGGAATCTTGGACGGAAACCATTGTTCATACCCAGCATATCCTGTACAACAAGAACCTGTCCGTCTACATCACCACCGGCACCAATACCGATAACCGGAATAGTAAGTTCACTTGCAACACGAGCTGCCAGCGATGCAGGAATTTTCTCAAGAACCAATGCAAAGCATCCGGCTTCCTGCAATAAATGCGCATCCTTAATCAGTTTTTCAGCTTCAGCATCATCCTTGGCACGTACAGTGTAAGTACCATATTTATTAATTGATTGTGGCATAAGCCCCAAATGTCCCATTACCGGAATACCAGCACTAAGAATACGCTTAACGGTATCGATTATTTCTTCGCCACCTTCAAGCTTAAGTGCATCGGCATGACTCTCTTTCATGATTCGAATTGCAGATGCAAGACCTTCCATTTCATTACCCTGGTAAGAACCAAAAGGCATATCAACCACAACCATTGCACGTTTTACACCACGCACCACTGATTTACCATGATAAATCATTTGGTCAAGAGTTATAGGAAGTGTAGTAACATTACCTGCCATCACATTTGATGCAGAATCACCAACAAGAATCACATCAATACCCGATCCGTCTACGATTTGCGCCATCGTATAATCATAGGCAGTAAGCATAGATATTTTCTCACCTCTTTCCTTCATTTCTACCAGGCGATGGGTAGTTACTTTTCTTTTATCATCCGATATATAACCAGTCATTTCTTTTGATTGTTAAATTGAAAAATTGGCTGCAAATTTATAACATTTAGAACATTCCTCATAACCATTTAGATTATGAAACAATTATTAAATGTTTATTATCTAATTTATTTTAAGATTTCAGAGACTCTAAATAACTGATATTCATACTTGTAAAGTCATCAATAACAGCATCAGCTTTAGAGGAAATTGCTTCGCGGGGATTAGTTGTGGCAAGACCAATAACAAATGCACCAGAGGATTTTCCGGCCTGTAAACCATGAAATGAATCTTCGAAAACGACAGATTCTTCAGGTAGAGCATGAAGAAGCTTCATTCCTAACTGAAAGCATTCAGGGTGCGGTTTTGAGTTTTTAAACATCTCACCGGTAAGTATATGGTCAAATTGAGTGATGAAATCGGGATAAGCATTATAGATATTCTGCATCTTTTCTACATTCGAACTTGTAACCAGTGCTATTCCAACATTGTTATTACGAAGTTCTTTCAGAAAAGACTCTACTCCGGGAAGATATTCATAAGTCATCTGCGACTCAAAAATATTCAGGTCATTGGTGATCTGCTCTCTTACTTTTTCTAATTCACCGGTAAAGTTACCGTCATAAATCATTTTAAGTGTCTGACCTTTGATTGTTGCACCAAAATTTTCTCTACCCAGATATTTCCGGCCTTGTTCATTCCAGAAAATTGTATACTGAGGTTCAGTATCCATCACTACTCCATCAAAATCAAATAAAGCAGCTTTAAGTTGTAGTTTATCCATATTGTGTTATCTCGAAAACAGATGCAAATGTCTTAATAATCACTCAATACTCCAACAATTTAACCTAATAAATCTATTTCATCGGTACATTATCATCATTAAGCGTCGTTTTTTTGCCCTTAGTCTATCCTTTTTGCCTAAAATATTAAGGTAAAATACTTTTGTATATGTAAAATGATAATTTAAAAATTAAACGATATGAATTTCAAGGTAAAGAGACAAGTCAGGATAGCATGTTTAGGGTTAGCTTTAGGCTGGGGATTTGTTTCGCTCCATGCACAAGAAGTACAAGAATCGCATCCCTGGACTCTTCAGGAATGTATTGACTATGCATTAGAGAATAATATCAATTTGCAGAAAAGCAAAATCAGTGCCGCAAGCACTGCGGTCGATAAGCTTACTGCAAAAGCAGCGCTTTTCCCCAGCCTATCGTTTTCAACAAGCCAGAATGTGGCTTACAGACCATTTCAGGAAAAAACGAATTATGTAAGCGGAGGTGAAGTGGTTCAAAGCGATAAAAAGACCAGTTATAATGGTAATTATGGTCTGAATGCTTCGTGGACAATTTACAATGGCAGCAAGCGGTTAAAAACCATTGAGCAGGAAAAGCTAAATACCCGCATGGCTGAACTCGACGTTGCCGAAACGGCTAACGATATTGAGGAAGCACTGGTACAGACTTACATTCAGATTCTTTATGCTGTGGAAGCAGTAAAAGTAAATGAAAACACGCTGGCTACCAGTCAGGCGCAATTTGAAAGAGGCAAACAATTAATGGAAGCCGGAAGCTTATCGCGTGTAGATGTGGCTCAGCTTGAAGCACAGGTTGGGACAGACAATTATCAACTCGTTACTGCTCAGACGACACTGGATAGCTACAAGTTACAATTAAAGCAACTTCTTGAAATCGATAATGATCAGGAAATGAATATTGCTTTACCTGAAATCAATTCTGAACAGGTTTTAGTCCCACTACCCGAAAAAAGCGAGATTTATCAGACAGCCTTATCACTGAGACCGGAAATTGAATCCGGAAGAATCAATATTCAGGCACTTGCCTCGGGTATTGATATTGCACGTTCAGGATATATGCCAACTGTCAGCATGAGTGCGGGAATTGGTAGCAATAACTTAAACGGCTCTGATTTTACATTTGCAGAACAAATGAAAAACAGCTGGAACAATACAGTGGGAATCACAGTAAGTGTACCCATATTTAATAACCGCCAAACCAAAAGTGCTGTACAAAAGGCGAAGTATCAATACCAAAATAGTATTCTGAGTCTTCAGGAAGATCAGAAAAATCTGTATAAAACGATTGAGAGTTTCTGGCTTGATGCACTTAGTTCTCAACAGCGCTTTGTTGCTGCACAGGAACGTGAACGCAGTGCTATGACCAGTTACGAATTAATTACCGAACAGTTTAATCTGGGTATGAAAAATATTATCGAATTGCTTACTGAAAAGAATAATCTTCTCAGTGCATCACAGGAATTGCTTCAGGCCAAATATATGGCATTGCTCAATTTGCAACTATTACGTTTCTATCAGGGTGAAGCATTCGAACTATAATCATCAATAAAATAAACTATAAAAACAATATACTTAAATATGAAAAAGAGAAGAATATATCTCGTTTCCGGCCTGCTGGCATTGGGTGTATTTGCAACCTGTACATTGACTGGTTGTAAAAATGCCAGGAACAATGTATCTTTTGTAACGATTCCTGTCTCAAAAGGTGATATTTCGAATTCCGTAACTGCCACAGGTACCATAGAGCCTGTAACAGAAGTTGAAGTTGGTACTCAGGTATCGGGTATTATCGATAAACTATATGCAGACTATAATTCAGTAGTACAGAAAGGTCAGTTAATCGCCGAGATGGATAAAATTACACTGCAAAGTGAGCTGGCATCTGCACAGGCCAATTATGACGGAGCAAAAGCTGAATTTGACTATCAGCAAAGTATTTATGAAAGAAATAAGACTTTACATGAAAAACAGTTGATCAGCGATACGGATTATGAACTTGCATTATATAACTACCAAAAGGCAAAAAGTCAGTTCGATAGCACAAAAGCTGCACTTGCAAAAGCACAAAGAAATTTATCGTATGCGACAATTACTTCTCCTATTGACGGAGTTGTCATTGACAGAGCTGTTGAAGAGGGACAAACAGTAGCTGCCGGATTCGAAACTCCTACTCTGTTTACTATTGCAGCCGACCTTACACAAATGCAGGTAGTGGCCGATGTAGATGAAGCAGATATAGGCGATGTAGCAGAAGGACAACGAGTAACTTTTACTGTTGATGCCTATCCGGAAGATACTTTTGAAGGTGAAGTAACGCAAATCAGACTTGGCAGTACAGGTAGTTCATCAAGCGGCAGTAGTTCGAGCGAAAGTGTGGTAACTTATGAAGTTGTTATCAGCGCTCAGAATCCTGACTTAAAACTCAAACCTCGCTTAACAGCCAATGTTACTATTTTTACGCTCGATAAAAGAGATGTATTATCAGTTCCTGCAAAAGCATTGCGCTTTACACCGGAAGGTCCGCTTGTAACCGAAGAAACAACAGTTAATGGTTGTCCGGGCGAGATAAAAGTATGGACTAAAGAAGGCAATACATTTACCGCACATCCTGTGGTTACCGGAATAAGTAACGGCATCAATACTGAGATTGTAAGTGGAATTGCAGAAGGTACGCCGGTAGTAATTGAGGCATCTTTTAATGAAAAGGGAAACGCAGCCGCCAGCAATGGCAGTACAGAAAAGAATCCTTTTATGCCAGGCCCTCCGGGAAGCAACAAAAAGAAGTAATGATTATGGATAATCCTGTTATAAAATTAGATCATATAAAGCGTGATTTTAAAGTAGGCGATGAAATCGTTCATGCTTTACGAGGAGTATCATTTGATATCCATGAAGGTGAATTCGTAACAATTATGGGTACTTCCGGTTCCGGAAAATCTACCTTGCTGAATATTCTTGGTTGTCTTGATACGCCTACATCTGGTGAATATCTGCTGGATGGAATTCCGGTGAAGAGTATGAGTAAAGCTGAAAGAGCAGTTTTACGTAATCGCAAAATTGGATTTGTATTCCAGAGTTATAACCTTTTACCTAAAACAACCGCGGTAGAGAATGTTGAGCTTCCTCTTATGTATAATGCCTCGGTAAGTGCTGCAGAAAGAAGAAAAAGAGCAATTGCAGCCTTGCAGGATGTGGGTTTAGGAAACCGTTTAGATCATAAATCAAATCAGATGTCGGGCGGACAGATGCAACGTGTCGCTATTGCCCGTGCTCTGGTAAATGATCCGGCTGTTGTACTGGCCGATGAAGCTACAGGTAATCTTGATACTCGTACTTCTTTCGAAATCTTAGTTCTGTTTCAGAAGCTTCATGCAGAAGGAAGAACTATAATTTTTGTGACTCACAATCCGGAAATTGCATTATATAGTGGTCGCAATATTCGCCTGCGTGATGGTGAGGTTATAGAGGATACAACAAATAAAAATATTCATTCGGCAGCGGAAGCGCTGGCATTATTGCCCAGCAGAGATGATGAAGAATCATAATCGGGTTAATGAATAAAACTTATAAAAGATGAATGGAACTAATTTATTTAAAATAGCCTTACGAGCTTTGGCCAACAATAAGATGCGCGCCTTTCTTACCATGCTTGGTATCATCATAGGTGTTGCATCTGTTATAACGATGCTGGCTATCGGTCAGGGTTCTAAACAAAGTATCCGGTCTCAGATTGCCGAAATGGGGTCGAATATGATTATGATTCATCCCGGCGGTGATACGAGAGGTGGTGTAAGACGCGATGCTTCGGAAATGCAAACATTGAAACTGGAGAATTATGAAACGCTGAAGAATGAAACAAACTATCTTTCAGGGATTAGCCCCAACGTTTCTTCATCAGGACAGTTGGTTAACGGCAATAATAACTATCCGTCTTCGGTAAGTGGTGTTGGTCTCGATTATCTGGATATTCGCCAGTTATCAGTTGACAATGGCAGCATGTTTACTGAAGGAGATATACAAACATCAGCTAAGGTTTGTGTAATCGGGCAGACTATTGTCGATAATCTTTTCCCGGATGGAAGCGATCCTGTTGGTAAAATTATACGTTTTAATAAGATACCAATGCGCGTGGTCGGTGTTTTGAAAGCGAAAGGATATAACTCGATGGGGATGGACCAGGATGATGTAGTTCTGGCACCATATACAACTGTAATGAAACGCTTGCTGGCAACTACTTCTTTACAAGGTATATATGCATCGGCTCTTTCCGAGGAAATGACGGATTATGCCATAGATGAAATTACAGAGATTCTTCGTCGCGAACATAAACTGAAGGATAATGACGTAGATGATTTCACCATCAGAAGTCAGCAGGAGTTAAGCACCATGCTCAATTCGA
Organism: uncultured Bacteroides sp.; assembly: GCA_947074195.1. Taxonomy (GTDB): domain Bacteria; phylum Bacteroidota; class Bacteroidia; order Bacteroidales; family Bacteroidaceae; genus Bacteroides. Next base: position 2,815 of record CAMTOS010000002.1, on the reverse strand, counting down.
CAACCGATCTGATGACTACCCTGCTTGCTTGCATCGCCGGTATTTCTCTTGTCGTTGGTGGAATTGGTATCATGAATATTATGTATGTATCGGTTACAGAGCGAACCCGCGAAATTGGTCTGCGTATGTCGGTTGGTGCACGTGGAATAGACATTCTTAGTCAATTCCTGATTGAAGCAATTCTTATCAGTATTACCGGTGGTGTCATTGGCGTAATCCTGGGTTGTGGTGCAAGCTGGATAGTGAAGGCTGTAGCTCACTGGCCAATTCTTATACAACCGTGGAGTGTATTCCTTTCGTTTGCAGTTTGTACAGTTACAGGTGTATTTTTCGGATGGTATCCGGCTAAAAAAGCTGCAGATTTAGATCCAATTGAAGCTATACGCTATGAATAATATTTTATCTTTGCCTATATGAATATAGTAAAAGGAAAATCTATACGTTATGCAGAAATCCTCACCCATATTATTGGGTGGGGTATTGTTTTTGCATTTCCTGTTTTCTTTCTGAATAAAGGCGGTGGCCCAATGGACTGGCGCGATTATTTTCGTCATTGCGGAGTGCCTCTCTCCTTTTTCATTGCATTTTATGTGAACTATTTTGGTTTAATTCCGCGAATGTTGTTTCACAATCAGACAAAAAGGTTTCTGATCACCAATATCATTTTCGTGATTTGTTTGAGTATATTGCTTTCATTGTGGCAAAATTTCAATATGCCACCTCCTAAAAATCCTCATAAAGATATGCCACCCGATTGGTTATTCTTTTTCAGAGATTTGTTTTCTATGATTTTAACGATAGGACTGGCCTGCTCTATCCGCCTTATTGGCAGATGGGCCCAGATAGAGAATGAAAAGACAGAAGCAGAGAAAGATCGCACAGAGTCAGAATTAAAGAATCTGCGCAATCAGTTGAATCCGCACTTTTTGCTTAATACACTAAATAATATTTATGCGCTGATTGCTTTTGATTCAGATAAAGCCCAAATTGCTGTACAGGAATTAAGCAAGCTGTTACGTCATTTGTTATATGATAATCAACAGCCTTTTGTTTCTTTAGCCAAAGAGATGGATTTTATATATAACTATATTGAGTTGATGCGAATCCGTTTATCATCAAATGTCAAGGTTGAAACGCATTTCAATATTGAAAAAGATTCACGTACGTTAGTTGCACCTCTCATATTCATTTCATTGATTGAAAATGCCTTTAAGCACGGAATTTCATCTACCGAACCCAGTTTTATCTCCATTTCTTTTTCTGAATCAGATGATTTGCTGGAATGTGTCATTGTAAACAGCTATCATCCCAAAGGGGAACAGGATAAAAGTGGTTCAGGGATAGGATTGGAACAAGTGCGGAAGAGACTTGAATTGCTTTATCCCGGAAAATATCTTTGGAAACAAGGGATTTCTGAAGATAAGAAGACCTATTCTTCTAAAATCATTATTAATACGATAAATAAATAAATCTTAGATATGATACTAAATTGCATAATTGTAGATGATGAACCTCTTGCACTCGATTTGCTGGAGAGTTACATTAAGAAAACTCCTTTTCTAAAGCTGACTGGTCGCTACTCAAGTGCAATGGAAGCTTTAAAAGAATTACCCGATAAACAGGTAGATGTAATATTCCTTGATATTCAGATGCCTGAACTTAACGGTATCGAGTTCTCCAAAATGGTAAATGAACATACACGTATCATATTTACGACGGCTTTTGACCAATATGCACTCGAAGGTTTTAGGGTTAATGCACTCGACTATCTTCTAAAGCCCATATCATATGTTGATTTCCTCCAGGCTGCCAATAAAGCATTGCAGTGGTTTGAAATGATTCAGAAAAGTAATGTAAAATCGGATGAAATAGACAGCATATTTGTAAAGAGTGATTACAAGCTGATTCAGATAGAATTAAAGCATATTCGTTATATAGAGGGATTAAAAGATTATATTAAAATCTATACCGATGATCATCCAAAACCCATCCTCTCACTGATGAGTATGAAGGCAATGGAGGAATTGCTTCCATCATCAGGTTTTATGCGTGTGCACCGGTCTTATATCGTGCATAAAGATAAAATTAAAGTGATTGACCGCGGCAGAATTGTATTCGATAAAACATATATTCCTGTCAGCGATAGCTATAAAGTGCAGTTTCAGGCTTTTCTGGATAAACGTACTTAGATAACAAAAGAATTTATCGATAAAATCGGCACATTTGTCGATTTTTTTTTATTTAAAAGAACTATTATATTATATTTGTGTTATATAAGATGAGTTGTGAAACTCATAAGACAGAATAGTTTAGTTAAGTCTAGTTTTTGTGAAAGGCTTCGGTGTCAGCGGACACCATGAAGCCTTTTTTTATTACCTTTGCACCAATAATTTTAACCACCTGATAAGAAATCTATAATATCATTTCTACCATGATTACATTTCCTAACGCAAAAATAAATTTAGGACTTAATATTACTTCCAAACGTCCGGATGGATATCACAATCTTGAAACGATCTTCTACCCTATTCCACTTGAAGACGGATTGGAAGTTCATTTATCCCAAAAAAACAATTCAAAGTATCATTTATTTCAGAGCGGAAACGAAATTGCAGGAGATGTTGCATCAAATCTTGTCGTAAAGGCATATCAGTTGCTGGATTGTATTTATGATTTACCACCAGTAGATATCTATCTGAATAAACATATCCCTTCCGGAGCTGGTCTTGGAGGGGGCTCATCAGATGCAGCTTTCATGCTAAAACTTTTAAATTCAAAATTCAAATTAAACATCTCAGATCCGGAACTGGAAAAA
>CAMTOS010000001.1 GCA_947074195.1 uncultured Bacteroides sp. | reverse complement strand
TCTTTGCTAATCATCAGTATGCCACTCAAGCCGTTGAATGCGCTGAAACCTGCCATGTCACCATCATTCATGTTCGATACATCTATCAGGATAGTGCCTTCGCATTCGGGACCTTCCATGCGTTGTGTCAATGTATTCGGCGCAAGGAAGAGATTATCTACAATACGATTGGTTTTTAAGCGGAGATAACCCGGCCTTTCTTTTAGTGACCATTTATCGTTGATCGGATTATGATTCCACTGCCAGTTAATAGATAATTCATCCTGATCAAAGTAGTCACTGCTTACAATGCATTTTGTATGATCTCCGGGATTTACTTCTTTCGTCATCACAGCAGGCACGTATCCATTTTCATCACCGAGCATTGGCCATCCATCTACCCATGTACAGGGCATTAGTATAGGCACACGGCCAATTCCGCCACGATCCTGAAATATAAGGCCATACCATTTGCCATCCGGACTATCTACAATACAACCTTGTCCGACACCACCATATCCCTGGAATTCATTCTCGAGAATCACTTTCTTCTCATAAGGACCCGTAATATGATCGGCTCTGTAGCATACTTCACGGCGAACTCTTCCGGGTTCTCCCCATACCATCGATATCATCAGAAGATAGTATTTCCCATCATGTTTTATTACCTGGCTGCCTTCAAGCAAACCATATTCATCTTCATCTCTTTCGAATATCTTCTGACTGATTCCATTATGTTTGATATCAGAGAAGTCAGCTTCTATTTCCTGCAGATCTCCTGTGGCATAAAAGATGTAAACTCTGCCATCATCATCGAAAAAGAGGGATGCATCATGAAAATGGGGAAGTCTTGATACGAGAGTCCATTCGCCTTCCGGATCGTCTGCCGTATAAATATAGGAACGGTAGGGTTCATCATTTGGCGAAAAGAGCACATAGAATTTTCCGTTATGATATCTGATGGAAGATGCCCATTGGCCGCGCCCGTATACAGTACCATCTATTAAGTCATAGCGGGAATGATCGGTTAGTTTATCGAAGACATAATTCACAGTCTCCCAGTTTACCAGATCTTTTGACTTCATGATAGGAGCACCCGGCATCAGATGCATGGTGGTACTAATCATATAATAATCTTCGCCTGCACGAGTAACCGCCATATCGGGTACATCGGCATAAATCACAGGATTACTGAATGTTCCCATTGTGGTTTTAAGTGCTATACTATCGGGTTCATGGGCATATATCAAACTGCAAGTCATGCTTATGACCGATGCAGCAAGAAGCGTTTTTATCTTTCTCATTTAAATATCGATTTAAAGTTTTATATCATTATCCGTGGTTGCATAAAGTCCCGTCATACAGCCGGTAAACCCTCCGGCTACGTTGGTCGATAGAATATCACCCGACACCGTGCCACCTACATTTATAAAAGCCGATTTGTCAGTTGAGTAACTGAAAGAGTAATCATCACCATTGGCCAGAACCTGCAGTGTTACAGGGGAATTTAATGTGATCTCTTTACTTGCCAGCAACGTTGATTTTCCATTGTCCGTTCTTTCCAGTACAATATAGTATTTCTTATCCTTTTTCGTAACTCCAAAGACATAATTAAATTTCTCACTTTGATAGCATGTGATACCTGCCAGGTCTTTATCGCTTTTCGGGACATAATTCAGTTCAACAGATGCACTGAAATGGTTATGTTGCTGACGATGGAAAAGTGTAGAAGTCGGTGCCACTTGTTTAAGATTAGCAGGTAATGGATTAATGTAAACTCCATTTTTATCTTTGCTGATAAATTCCTCTCTTGGTCCTCTTAATGCTATCCAGCGATAATCTAATTGCTCCTCATTCAACTGATCGTTAAATGTAAAATTACCGTTTGGCAGAAAACCTTCTTTACCGGTTTTATTCTCTATACCCGCAGGCATTTTAATTTTAGTCTCCATCGGAACAAGTCCGTTTTCGAATACCGGGAAATCTCCACTCCAGTCTACCGGCAAAATAAATGTTTCGCGACCGGTATTCACTCTGTGCTTTTCATTCGGGCGTACCCCTAAAAATACACCATAATATTTTCCATCTGGTCCTTCTACTAAATCTGCATGTCCGGCCCAGTCGATTTTATTTGCTCTGTCATGAGGCAGATGTCTCTGCGAAAGAATAGGGTTGCTTGGTGCAGGTGTATAAGGTCCTTTGGGATGATCACTCACAAATATCACTTCACTATGATTACCACCCGTTCCACCTTCGGCACACATCAGATAATAGCGGCCATTCTTTTTATAAATATGAGGAGCTTCAATCCATATCGGTTTCTTCGTAATATCTACACCACCATTTACTATCACTTTATCTGTTCCCGGAATTATCTGATCGTTCTCAACGTCATACTCCCAGATCTTGATTAGTCTGTGTCCTTCGTACAGTTCATTCTCTGGTGTTGGTCCATCATTATGAACAACATACGCTTTGCCATCTTCATCAAAAAACATCGAAGGATCGATGCCATCGAAATTCAATTTATACGGATCACTCCATCCCTTAAGCGGATCTTTGGTTTTAACCACCATATTTCCGAATCCACCGGAGAATTGAGTCGTAATCATATAAAAAGTATCATTGTATGGATTATATCTGATGGCAGGCGCATAAATTCCGGCACTAATTCCGCAATCCTCCACTTTAAGTTGTGAAGTCCGGTCGAGCACATGACCTATTTGTTTCCAGTTAACTAAATCATTAGAATGAAAAATAGGCACTCCGGGAAACATGGCAAACGATGAATGAACCAGATAATAGTCATTCCCTTTTCGGCAAATACTAGGGTCAGGATAACAACCTTGTAATATTGGTGTATAGAATTCGTCCGGATTTAATGGATTCTGATTATAAACGGGATCATTTCCCTGATATATATAATTACTGAAGTGAGGTATATTTTTATTTTTCGCTTTGTTTTTGGCATCTGCCGTCATTGAATACGACATCACAATAAAGCTGCAAAGCAGATAGACAGCAAATTTGAGGCATTTCGTAATTGGTTTGTTCGAAAAGGTTTTCATGGTATTTTTAATTTTATAGTTATTATCAGTTAGTCAAAAATAGAATTATCTGATTTCCGGAAGCAAATATATAATGGCTTCTAAATTTGCACTTGTTTAAATATTACAGATGTTTTCTTTTATATAACATGAAGCTGTCTGGCTAAAGCTTATTATCGATTCTGTGTTACATATTGTTTTGTAAATATCATATAATCAAGGTGTTGTGTGTTTATTGATGTTTCGTAAATATCCTATTAAACCTGTTGATAGAAAAAATAATTAAATAAACTGATCAATCGTGCCATTTATCACGTCATTATTTATGTATATGTATCCAATTTTACACTCTATGTTTCATAGCAAATAATCATAGACTTTTATTTTGTTGTGCCAATGTTTTAATATATATTTGCGATAACCAAAATCAATATTATGAGGCGCAAATCTGTACTTTTTTTAGTACTTCTGTTTAGTATAATTTCACTCTCTGCTAAAAATAGTAAGCTCTTTACTGCCGATCGTGAACTGTCCAGTAGTCTGATAAACAAAATATATCAGGATAGAAATGGCATGATTTGGGTGGCCACTGAAGACGGACTCAACCGTTATGATGGTACTAAATTCACGATTTATAAGCACGAATCTGAAAATGAAAACTCATTATTGCATAATCTGGTGCGATGTCTTTTCGAAGATGATAAAGGCCATTTTATTATAGGTTGTTATCGCGGTATACAGTTATATAATCCTTCGACCGACAGATTCTCAGCTCCTGCTGTCAGAAAAGATGGTACATCTTTCAGCTGTAATATTAATATGATTATTCAGCGCCGCAATGGAGAAATTTGGGTCTCGGGCAATGAAATAAGCCGTTTAATTATCGAGAATGATAAACTGACAGCACTACCCGTCGAATTGCCTGTTCCAACTACAGTTACCGATTATATTATGGAAGATAAAGCCGGTAATATGTGGATTGTAACAGATGAATACAAGGTTTTCTGTTTAACCACCGATGGACAGTTTATTCAGTATCCTGTAGAGAATGAGAAAATATGTATTACTGCTCTCAGTCAGGATTATAACGGCAATATTTTCATCGGTACTATTGGCGATGGCTTGTTCAGGCTTGATTCCAAAACACAAATCTTTAAATCGATTTCTTTCGATTACAAACTTTCCATAAAATCACTTTATACAGGGAATCAGGATGAACTTTATATCGGTACAGATGGCGATGGTTTAAAAGTATACAACAGCACGCTCGATAGAATAACAAATAGTCAGATAGACAATAGTTATTTCGATCTGACAAAGTCAAAAGTTCACTCCATCGTTAAGGATAGTGATAGTAATTTCTGGCTTGCCATTTATCAGAAAGGAGTGATGATGATTCCGGCACAATCAAATAGCTTTAAATACATCGGACATAAATCGGTCAGCAAAAATCTCATTGGTTCTTTCTGTGTCACCGCATTAATAAAAGACAGTGATAATGCCTTATGGGTTGGAACAGATAATGATGGTATTTACAGAATTACTGATGATGGGAAAAAGAGCACACATTTCAAAGGCTCTCATCACAAAAACTCAGTACCCTCTATCGTGATTAACCTTTTCGAAGATTCGGAGAAGAATTTATGGTGCGGTTCCTTCACCAATGGACTGGGACGAATTAATAAAAAGAATGGCGAATTCACACCAGTACCACTTTTAGATGCGAATAATAACCTTGTTCATCGTGCTTACTGCATTACCGAAGACAGTGATAAACGCTTATGGATTGCTACCATGGGTGGTGGTTTGTTTTGTTATGATCTTAAAACACAAACGGTACATTGCCCGGATATTATGCCGCATAATAAATGGATAAGCTCTATCTTTTATGAAAAGGAGGGAAATAAACTATATGCAGGTACCTATAACGGAATAGCTGCAATTGATCTGGAAACAATGTCCGAAGATTATGATTTGATTCTTCCACAACATATCATCAATTCTATATTCGAGGATTCAAGAGGACGATTCTGGATAAGCACTTCAGACGGACTCGCATCCATGGATATGAAAGCTCATTCGGTAGAGAAATATACTATAGCCGATGGATTACCCTCTGATGCAGTCTATTCGGTTTTAGAAGATGAATACAGCAACTTATGGATAAGTACCGATGCTGGTATCTCCCGTTTTAATCCGGAATCCGGTCGTTTTATCAATTATTTTGTAGGAGACGGGTTGCAGGGCAATGAGTTCAGCAAAAATACAGCTTTTAAAGAACAAGACGGTACCATGTGGTTTGGTGGTGTCAATGGCGTTACATATTTCAATCCTAAAGAAATTATTAATCCTTCGCGCAAATGGAATGTTGCCATTACCGATTTCTATTTACATAATATGCCGGTACGAAAAGGTATGAAATCGGGTAGATACCAGATTATAGATCAGCCAGTTTTCGAAGCCGAAGAGTTTCATCTTTCTGATAAAGATAATGCATTTACGGTGGAGTTTTCTACCAAAGAATTTAATAGTCCCGAGCGTATCAGTTTTATGTACTCCATGAACAATGGTGAATGGATTGAACTGCGTGCTGGTGTCAATCGTATTTCGTTCAATAACCTGCCTTCGGGAATTTATTCATTGCAAATCAGGGCGAAAGACTACGATTTACTTTCCGATATAAAGGAAATTAAAGTCAGGATTGCCTATCCATGGTATCAGACGGTTTGGGCAAGATTAGGCTATTCATTATTCATTCTATTCATTTCATACATCGTGTATTTGCAAATAACTCATCGTATGCGTGCCAAAAGAAAACTGATGGAACATCTGCATGCCGAAGAGATAAATGAAGCCAAACTTCAGTTCTTTATCAATATATCGCACGAGATTCGTACACCGATGTCGCTGGTAATCAGTCCGCTGAAGAAGCTGATGAGTATAGATGATGATGCCGAACGTCAACGCAATTATCGTACAATTTATCGCAACTCCGAGCGAATTTTGAATCTGGTCAATCAACTCATGGATATCCGTAAGATTGATAAAGGACAAATGGTAATGAAGTTCGGGCAGACAGATCTTACCGATTTATTGCAGGATGTTTGCAATACTTTCGATTATCAGGTGACTAAAAAGAACATCGATTTTGTTTTCTTAAAACCACTTGAACCGGTAAAAGGATGGGTCGATCAGAAGAATTTCGATAAGATTATTATGAATCTTTTATCGAATGCTGTCAAGTTCACTCCGGATAACGGGCGCATTGAGGTAAGCTTATCTACCGGTAACGATGACAAAGCACACGGTTTACTGAAAGAATATATCGAAATTAGCATTACCGATACGGGGATAGGCATTGATAAACAAGAGCTAAACCGTATATTCGAACGCTTTTATCAAATCAATAATAGTCACAATAATTCGAATGTGGGAACAGGTATCGGGTTGCATCTTACTAAATCACTGGTCGAATTACATCACGGTATAATCTGTGTGGAGAATAATGAAACAGGTACAGGTAGTCGTTTTATAGTAAGAATTCCATTGGGTTGTAAACACCTTAATACAGAAGAACTCCTGACTGAAAAAGATGTTCCGGCTGCTAACTCTGTTGAAAATGAAAAAGAATTTGTTCCGGAACTACCGCATGAAGAAGAGGAAACAAGACTAAAATCGAAGACAAAACACCGCGTAGTAGTGGTCGAAGATGATGAAGAGATTCGTAAGTATATCATTCGGGAATTATCATCCGATTATCATATTATCGATTTCGAAAATGGTAAAGAGGCATTGGCGTATATTTTGAACAATCCGCCTAAACTAATCATCAGTGATATCATGATGCCGGTGATGGATGGAACCACACTCTGTCGTAAAGTGAAGCAGAATGTTCATATCAATCATATTCCAATTCTGCTTCTTACAGCCAAAAACCGCGAGGAAGATAATATGGATGCGCTCGATATCGGTGCAGATGGTTATATGACGAAACCGTTTAATATTGATTTATTAAAGAAATCTGCCGAAAATCTGATAAAGAGCCGCGATGTACTGCGTAATTGTTTTACCGGTAATCAGGAACAGGAAGTGAAGAAACCGATTTTTGAGATGCAGTCTACCGACAATAAACTGATGGATCGTATAATGAATGTGATAAACCGCAACCTCAGCAATCAGGAACTCAATGTGGAAATGATCACCAAAGAAGTGGGTATCAGCAGGGTGCATCTGCATCGTAAACTCAAGGAACTGACAAATCAGAGTACACGCGATCTGATAAAAAATGTCAGATTGAAACATGCAGCTATGCTTTTATCGACAACCCACTATAATGTAACAGAAATTACCGATATGACGGGCTTTTCCAGTATCACATTATTTTCGCGTTCATTTAAAGAGTTGTATGGCATGACACCTACTGAATATGCTGCAAAAAATAATAATAAGACTCCTACAGAAATTAATATATAGAGAAAGGTAACACAGACGTTTAATGCTCTGTTTATTGGGAAAGGCTTGCTGGTTCACTGGCAAGCCTTTTCTGGCTTACTGGCTATAGCTTGCTGACGGGCTGAGAAGCTATGGCTGGTTTTATGGATTAAAATACGTCGGTTTGTAACGTTTGAATGTTACATTTTATAAGATCTAAGTATCAGTAAATCAGTGAGTAGTGGTTGGTGAGGTAACATAGAGTTTAATGCTGAGTGTATAAGATTTAAAGTATGTAATACATGGTATATTTCGTGTAACAAATATTACTACCTCATTTATTCAGAGGCAATATATTTGTTTCAGAAAACAACTTTAAGTCAATGAAGAATACTTACTACTTTGGATTGGGATTCATTACCATCCTGCTAAGCGCAATAATCATAATATTCTCTTCTAAGTCAGCAAGATCAGAGAATAAGGCATTACTGATCAGCGATAAATCTGTTGCTCTCTTCGATTATTTCAGCTATAAAGGCAACGATTCTTTTTATAATGAAAATGCACTTCAGGATTCCAGTTTCTTTTTCAATCCTATACTTCCCGGCTGGCACTCCGATCCGAGTATCTGTACCAATGGTGAAGATTATTTTCTTATCACATCAACTTTTACCTATTTCCCGGGTATTCCACTTTATCACAGCAAAGATCTGGTAAACTGGAGTCAGGCAGGATATATCCTCGACAGAGAATCGCAAATGCTCAATATGGATGGACAAGGTATAAACGAAGGAATATTTGCTCCGTCTATCTCTTACAACCCTTTTAATGAAACTTATTATGTGGCAACGACCAATATAGGTTATGGCAATTTTTATGTAGAAACTAAAGATCCGTTTGGCGCATGGTCTGATCCCATACTTCTGCCAGAGGTAATAGGAATCGACCCCTCTTTCTTTTTCGATGATGATGGTAAAGCATATATTGTAAACAGCCGGGAACCTTTAAGTGGTCCCGATTATAAAGGACATCAGTCTATTGTCATTCAGGAATTCGATATAAATACCGGACAGACCACCGGACAGTCTAAGGTCATTGCCGATAAAGGTGTAAATCCTGAAAATAATCCGATATGGCTGGGTGGTCCGCATATCTTTAAGGTTAATAACAAATATTTGTTGATAGCTGCCGAGGGTGGCACTGAAGGCTGGCACTCTGAGGTTGTTTTTAGCTGCGATGCACCCATGGGAAATTATAAGGCATGGGAGGGTAATCCTATGCTGACACAGCGCTACTTAAATCCGGAACGCCCCAATCCGGTGACATGTGCCGGTCATGCCGATTTAGTGCAAACTCCCGAAGGTGATTGGTGGGCTTTCTTTCTTGCCCGTCGTCCCATTGATAATTTCTTTGAGAACCTTGGTCGCGAAGCTTTTATGATGCCCGTAAAATGGAGCGAAGATGGTTTCCCTTATATTACTAAGGGCGAAGATCAGGTACAACTGATCTGTAAAAAAGAAGGTACAAAGCGAGATGAACAGGTGACATTCGGCAATTTTGAAGTAACAGATAATTTTATGAATTATCAACTCAATGATCAATGGCAGACATTGCGTTCATCGGCTTCTGATTATTATTCATTGAGTGATTATCCGGGCTATCTGACACTAAAATGCACTCCGGTTTGTGTCAGCTCAAAGAAGACACCAGCCTATATAGGAAGACGCTTGCAACACCACAGTTTTGAATGCAGCACGCGCATGATATTCGATTCATCTCAAAAGAATGAGCGTGCCGGCATGTTGCTTTATAAAGATGAAAATCATTATTATTTTTTCTGGATGGGAATGGCAGACGGAAAAAGAGTGGTTGGTATAAGCAAGACGGGCGATCAGTCGAATCAGCTTCTGGCAAAGAAAGAACTCAGTAATAAAACAACTAACATAGAACTTAAAGTCGTGTCAACCGGCTTGTATTATAACTTCTACTATTCGCTAAAACCCGATAAGTGGAATTTGCTCTGCAAGAATGTAGATGCCAGTCATCTCTCTTCTATGAATACCGGTGGTTTTACCGGAACTACCATTGGCGTATATGCAACTTCAAACCAATAATAAAATCAATCTGCAAATTATGAAAATCCCTTTTGACGATAGTTAGAGTCGATTTATGATGAATCAAAACCTGAGATCATATATTATTTAAATCTTAAACTAATAGTAATGAAGAATGTAGAAAAACCAAATCAAAAGATTCCTTTGCTGTTTCTGCTGATGCTGTTCAATTGTATGCTGATAATGGCGCAAGGCGGAATAGTGGTCAGAGGTGTGGTTGTGGACAGTAGCGAAAATCCTATAACAGGAGCAACTGTTACATTAAAAGGAAATAGTTCAATAGGTACAATAACAAATATAGACGGCGATTTCACATTAACAGTTCCAAACGCCAATGCCGTGCTTACCGTTTCTTTTATCGGAATGACTCCTCAGGATGTAAAAGTCAGCGGTAACAAAAGACTGAAAATCACTTTAGATGATGATACCCAGCAATTAGACGAAGTTGTTGTGGTGGGTTATGGACAACAAAAGAAGGCAAGTGTGGTGGGTGCTATCACACAAACCTCGGGTAAAGTATTGGAACGTGCCGGTGGTGTGACCGATATCGGTGCAGCACTTACGGGTAATCTGCCCGGTGTAATTACCACAGCCAGTACGGGTATGCCCGGCGATGAAGAACCACAGATTGTAATTCGTGGTGTAAGCTCGTGGAATAACAGTGATCCGCTTATTCTTGTCGACGGCATCGAACGTTCAATGAATAGTGTGGATATCAGTTCAGTGCAATCTATCTCAGTATTGAAAGATGCCTCGGCTACTGCGGTATACGGGGTAAAAGGTGCCAACGGGGTAATCCTGATTACAACCAAACGTGGTAATGAAGGCCGTGCCCGTATTGATATTGGCGTAAATATGACTACAAAGATGGCATCTAAACTACCGGGTAAATATGATGCGTATGATGCTTTGAAGCTACGCAATGTGGCAATCGAAAACGAATTGGGTATTTCGCCCGACTCATGGAACAGCATTATGCCGATGGCAGAGATTGAGAAATATCGCAATCAGAGCACACTTGAAGATTATGAGCGCTATCCGAATGTAGACTGGACGGATGCTTTGTTCAAGAATCATGCAATGTCTTACAATGCCAATATCAATGTATCGGGTGGTACAAAGATCGTGAAATATTTCGCCTCGGTAGATTACGTTCACGAAGGTGACCTTTTCCGCGAGTGGGATAACAAGCGTGGTTATGATGCAGGTTATGGCTATAATCGTATTAATGCCCGTAGTAATCTGGATTTCAACTTATCGAAAACTACTGTATTACGAACTAATATAGCCGGGTCGCATGGTGTACGTAAAACGCCATGGGATATCAGTGATGATTCTTACGGAGCCACTCAGTTATGGCAGGCTGCATATAGCACACCATCTGATGCATTTCTTCCGGTTTATTCGGATGGCAGCTGGGGATATTATCCTAATGACACACAGGGTGCACCTAACTCTATCGTGAATCTTGCACTTAGTGGTGTGGAGAAAATTACCACTACCCGTATCAATACTGACTTTACGCTGGAACAGGATTTAAGTTTCTTGCTTAAAGGATTGAATGTGCGTGGTACCATTTCATGGGATAATACCTTTGTAGAAAGAGGTCGTGGTATCAATGACCTTTATCACGATACACAATTTAAATGGATCGACCCAAAAACCGGTGAAGTCTTTTATAAACAGGCTTTCGACGGATATAACAAATTTGACTTTCAGGAAGGTATTGCATGGACTACTCAGGGTGGTGCGGTAAACAATGCTGAAACGACACGTAATTTATTTTATCAGGCTCAGATCAACTGGGGTGGGGTATTTGGTAAGAATACCATCGCTGCGATGGGTGTATTCAACCGCAATGAACGCGCCATTGGTAGTGTATTCCCAAGTTATCGCGAAGACTGGGCTTTCCGTGTGACGTATGATTATGGCAACAGATACTTCTTTGAATATAATGGTGCATACAATGGTTCGGAAAAATTCAGCAAAGAGAATCGTTTCCACTTCTTTAATTCAGGTGCAATCGGCTGGATGATCAGTGAAGAGAAATTCTTTAAACCGGTACGCAAAGTCATCGATATGCTGAAAGTAAGAGCATCTTATGGTGAGATTGGTGACGATAATGTAGTAGGTCGATGGCTTTACGAAACTCAGTGGGCATACGGTTCTACTGCATTGATGGGACTGAATCCGATGCAGGGTGAAAGAAGTCCCTATACCTGGTATTATGAATCGATTATCGGTAATCCGAATGTACACTGGGAAAAAGCGGTGAAAAAGAATTTAGGTATCGACTTCTCATTATTTACAGGAATATTGGCAGGTACAGTCGAGATATTCAATGACAAACGTTCGGACATTCTTGTATCGGGTTCCAATCGTGCCATTCCTTCTTACTATGGTGCAACCGCTCCGGTAGCCAATCTGGGTAGAGTGCGTACAAAAGGATATGAAGTAGAATTACGCTTTAACTATATGTTCCGCAACAAATTCCGCTTATGGTCAAACTTCAATATGACGCATGCTGAAAATAAGATTCTGAATTTTGATGATGCTGATCTTTTAGCTGCATATAAGAAGAATGCCGGTTATGCTATTGGTCAGGCGCATTCATATATCGATTATGGATATCTGAATAGTTGGGATGATATTTATGGAAGTACCCAATATAATACTATGGATAATCAGAAACTGCCGGGTAGTTTTAATATCATTGACTTCAATGGTGACGGTGTGATTGATAGTAATGACAACGTGCCTTATGGTTATACAGGTACTCCGCAAAATACATTCAACGGCACTGTCGGCTTCGAATGGAAAGGTTTCAGTGGGTTCGTTCAGTTCTATGGCGTAACCAATGTTAATCGTTATGTATCATTCACTACTTTCAACGGAAATCTTAATGTGGCCTATGATGAAGGTTCTTACTGGAATTCTGTAACAGGCACAGGCGATGTTCCACTACCACGCTGGAATTCTACACCAAGTGGCTATTCCAATGGTACACGCTACATGTATGATGGCTCTTATGTCCGTCTAAAGAATGTTGAACTGGGCTATACTTTCACAAACAACTGGGTAAAGAGAATCGGTCTGGGTGATTTACGCCTCTATGTAAATGGAAATAACCTGTGGATGTGGTCGCGCATGCCTGATGACCGTGAATCGAATACTGCCGGAACGGGGCTCGCTTCTCAGGGAGCTTATCCTACAATGAAACGTGTAAATGTTGGTATTAAATTTTCTCTATAAACAACATAGTAATGAAAAAATATATTCAAATTATAAAATATGGTGTTCTTGCTTCACTAATGACAGGAATCACTGCTTGTACCGACTATTTGGATAAAACATCAGATTCTTCTATTTCGAGTACCGAAGCTTTTAAGAATTTTACCAATTTTCAGGGTTTTACAGAAGAAATGTACTATTGTATCCCTGATTTCGCTAAAGGTTACTGGACCAATTCTTTTAACTGGGGCGAAGATGAAATCATGAATGTCGGTATCGATTATCATATGTGTTATAAAATTGACCTTGGTGACTTCTGGGGATGGCAAAAAGAACATGATGGGTGGGCCGCTGGTTGGATGGATAGAAATTATGTTTCGACAACTAATGATGATCGTTTTGGAAAATCATTGTGGCCATTGGCATGGTATGGTATACGTAAAGCCAATATGGGTTTGGCTAATCTGCATCTTATGACTGATGCTACTGACGAAGAAAGAGATCTGGTTGAAGGTCAGCTTTATTTCTTCCGTGGCTGGTTTCATTTCCAGCTAATGCAATACCTTGGCGGACTTCCTTATATCGATGAAGTTCTTCCATCGGATCAAACTTTACGATTACCTCGTTTGAACTATCATGAAACGGCTGCACATGCTACCGAAGATTTCAGAAGAGCTGCTGATCTTCTTCCAATCGATTGGGATGAAACGACTGCAGGTAAACGCACGCTTGGAAAGAATCAGTTGCGCATCAATAAGATTATGGCTTTGGGCTATCTGGGCAAAAATCTTTTGTGGGCAGGTAGTCCGCTAATGAATCAGGAATCTACCGGAAATCGTAACTATAATACAGATTTGTGCAGACAGGCTGCTGAGGCTTTTGGTGAATTGCTATCGCTGATTGAAAGTGGACGCACTCAATATTCACTTGTATCTTTTGAGAAATACTCTGATTTATTCTATACCAATAAACAAAACTGGCTGATGCCGGGTTCAACAGAAGCCATCTTCCGTGGCCCGTCTTATGAGCCTAACGGTACAAACTGGGGATTCAGCAAGCAGTTCCAAACCAGAGAACTTGCCGACGGTGGTGTTTTCTCGTTACCAACTGCCAACTACGTCGCCTACTATGGCATGGCAAACGGTTTACCGCTTGATGATCCTCAATCAGGTTTCGATAAAAACTTCCCATGGAAAGGCCGTGATCCTCGCTTCTATCACGATATTATATATGATGGAGCTAAAGTGGTGTTAGGTTCTATGCCATCCGATTCTGAAGGCAATCGTTATGCAAATCTTTATACCGGCGGTAACTTCCGCGACTTGAACTATGGTAGCCGCACCGGATATTTGCTCTATAAATTCATTCCGGTATCGGCTAATAAATATGATGATGGCTTTGGTTACGGTAATGCAAATCATGTTCATCTTAGCTGGATGCGTCTTGCCGATATTTATCTGATGTATGCCGAAGCTGCTGCACAATACAGTGGAAGTGCTACCGGTAAATCATCTAACTTCTCGCTATCTGCTGAGGCTGCAGTGAATGTAATCCGTGCACGTGCGGGCATCGATCCGGTTAATTCTAAGTTCACTGGTTCATTGGATTCGTTCATGGGTGAATTAAGAAGAGAACGTGCCGTAGAACTTGCTTTCGAAGGCCATCGCTTCAATGACTTACGTCGCTGGTTACTCTTGACAGAATATCCTTATACTATTAAAACCTCTCAGGAATTTACACGTGCAGGTGAATTGAATACCGATGATCCAACGGAAAACCAGGTAAGCGGATTTACTGAAAGCGTTATACTTACCCGTAATTTTAGTAGCAAACACTACTGGTTTCCTTTGAAAGAGAGTGATACAACCCTGTATCTGGAGTTTGCACAGAATCCCGGATGGTAATTTAGAGTTAGAACAATGCGTTTAAACAAAAAAGAAAAAGTAATGAAACATATACTAACAAAATTCGTTACCTGTGCAATGCTGGTTTTCTCTCCCATGTGTCTGTGGGCACAATATAATGCGGTTGAGAATGACTCATTAAATATGGCCGACGATGATGATATAGTGCAGGTTGCTTTCCGTAAAGTCAAAAAGAGTGATTTGACGGGTGGTGTATCTGTAGTCAATATTCCTGAATTGCTCGATAAGAATTTCACGACCTATAGTTTAAGTAATATGAATTCGCTGGTTGGCGGTTTTACCGGCAATCTGTGGGGCATGGATGACTGCCTTATTCTTGTAGACGGTGTACCCCGTGCAGCCAATAATGTGATGAGTTCTGAAATCGAACAAATCACATTCCTAAAAGGAGCACAGGCAGCTGTGCTTTACGGTAGCCGTGCGGCGAAAGGAGCTATCCTGATCACGACAAAGCGTGGTATCTCCGAAGGACTTACTATTAATGTTAGAGCCAATTCGGAGTTTAATCAGCCTAAAGGATATCCTAAGTATTTAGGTTCAGCCGAATATATGTCGCTTTACAATGAAGCGCGTGTAAACGATGGTCTTGATCCGCTTTACTCAGCAACCGATATTTATAATTATGGTTCAGGTTCAAATCCTTACCGATATGCTGATGTTGACTTCTTTTCTTCTGATTATCTGAAGAAGGTTTACAATACAACCAATGTGATAGCAGAGTTCTCGGGTGGTGGTAAATATGCCAGCTTCTATACTAATATTGGTTGGGCAACAACTGATGATCTTATTAATTTCGGACAGGGAAAGAACAATCGCACAAATCGTTTGAATGTACGTGGTAATATTGATTATCGTCTGAATAACTGGGTGACTGGTTGGGTAAATGCCAATGCAACATTCTATGATAGTAAAGGTGATCGTGCCAACTATTGGAATAGTTCATCTACTCTTCGTCCCAACAGAGTGTCGCCTTTGATTCCGGTTAGTTTTATTGAAGGCAGTGATGAATCATCAATGACTTTGGTAAATAATAATAGTAATCTGATTGATGGAAAATATATTCTGGGTGGTACACAGTTAGATCAGACCAATCCGTTTGCCGCCATGTATGTAGCAGGTAATAATAAATATACCAGCCGTCAGTTCCAGTTTGATGCAGGTATCAATTTAGGTCTGGAACAATGGGTGAAAGGTTTGTCTTTTAAAGCACAAATTGCTATTGATTACGATACTTCATATAATACTTCTATTGAAAACGGTTATGCTACCTATGAAGCAACCTGGAACAACTACTCAGGAACAGACTTGATTACTGGACTGACTCAATATGGCAAAGATGAAAGAAGTGGCACGCAGAATATCAGCGGTAGTTATAGTCGTCAAACCATCTTCTTCTCAGGACAATTTAATTATGAAAGAGTCTTTAATAATCGTCATAATCTGACTGCTATGGTGTTGGCTTCAGGTTTCCAGCAATCTATCTCGGCCCAATACCATAATGTATGTAATGCCAATCTTGGTTTCCAGGCAACTTACAATTATGATAACCGATACTATGTAGATTTTAGTGGTGCAGAAATACATTCGGCTAAGCTGGCACCGGGTCATCGTAATGCTTTTTCGCCAACTGCATCACTGGCATGGCGTATCAGTAATGAAGATTTCCTGAAAGGATCATCTGTTGTCGATGATTTGAAGATTTCTGCGTCAGGAGGTATTTTACATACTGACCTTAACATCGACAATTTCTATATGTATCAGAATATCTACACTTCTACAGGCACATGGTGGGGGTGGTGTGATGGTGCTGTAGAACAATCGTTCGATTCACGTCGCGGTGAGAATCTTGATCTTGACTTCATCAAACGCAAAGAAGTGAATGTTGGCGTTACAGGTTCTTTCTGGAATCGTTTGCTCTACTTCGATCTTAACTTCTTTGCCAACGAAATGAACGGTATGCTTACCTTACCATCGACTATTTATCCGAATTATTTCACGACTTACTGGCCGGAATCCTCTTTCGTTCCTTATGTAAACTATAATAATGACAGGCGTATTGGTTTCGATTTCAATGTTCAGTCTACCAAACAGTTTGGACCGGTTAACTTACAGTTAGGTGTGGTAGGTACATATATCAAACACAAAGCATCTAAACGCGATGAGAATTATGAATATGAATATCAGAACCGTCAGGGCCGTCCGCTTGATGCATTGTTTGGTTTACAGAGTGCTGGTTTCTTTCGTGATCAGGAAGATATAGATAATTCACCAACGCAGAGTTATGGTGCAGTTAAGCCCGGTGACATTAAATATGTCGATCAAAACGGTGATGGTGTAATCGACTCAAAAGACCAGATCTATCTGGGTAGCGGCGGTTGGAATGGTGCTCCTTTCACTATGGGGGTTCATTTAACAGCTAAATGGAAAGATTTTACGCTGTTTGCGTTATTCAGTGGCAACTTCGGTGCTAAAGCTCTTAAAGATAACACCTATTATTGGGTATATGGCGATCGTAAATACTCTGAAGTTGTTCGAAATCGCTGGACCGAAGAGACGAAAGATATTGCTACTTATCCGCGTCTGACTACACTTAGTGGTGACAATAACTTCCAGAGTTCAGACTTTTGGTTGTATAAGACGAATCGCTTCGATATAGGTAAAGTTCAGTTGTCTTATGATATGCCATCGAATATGCTGAGAAATACTTTCGTAAAAGGCTTTACGGCTTATGTCAATGTCTCTAACGTATGGACATTCGCTAAAGAACGCGAGTATATGGAGATGAATATTGGTAGTTCTCCTCAATGCCGTACTTATGGACTGGGCGTTACTGCTACTTTCTAATAAACTGATGATAAATACAACAATGTTATGAAAAATATAATCAGACTTCTCTCATTAGTCTTCCTGATATCAAGCTGCGATGATATGTTTACCCCGCAAATTGAGAACAATCTGGATGTAGACTATATCTATAATAATGCCAGTTATGCACAAGGGCTTCTGGCTAATGGTTATACCCGTATTCCTATCGATTCATGGTCATTTAATGATGTTGCCACTGATGATGCGGTTTCGAATGATAACTCAAACGGATATCGCAAGATGGCAAGTGGATCATGGGCAGCCGATAATAACCCAACCGAACGCTGGACTGCTTGTCGTTCGGCTATTCATTACCTGAATCTTTTCCTCTCTAAATCAGATGATGTAAATTGGGCTGATGACCAGTTGGTTTCAGTTATGTTCAATGACCGTATGAAGGGCGAGGCTTATGGTCTTCGTGGTATGTATATGTACTATTTGCTTCAAGCACATGGTGGCTGGACAGAAGATGGAAGGCTTCTTGGTATTCCGTTAATTATTGAACCAGAAACAACCTCTTCAGACTTCAATCAACCGCGTGCTACTTTTGAAGAGTGTATGGTGCAGATTTACACCGACCTGAATGAAGCTATTGAATTGCTTCCTTTAGATTATGCCGATATTTCGAGAGATAATGATGTACCTGCGAAATATAGAAATATTGGTGTTAGTGCAGCACAATATACCCGCGTGTTTGGCGACCATATGGGTTTACGTATGACCGCTCGTATTGCTGAGGGCATTATGGCTCAGGCTTCATTGCTGGCTGCAAGTCCTGCATTCAATAGTGCTACTTCTACTACATGGGCCAATGCTGCTGAATATGCTGCTAAAGTTTTAGATCGTATTGGTGGTGTAAGCGGACTGGATAACAATGGTCATACCTGGTATGCCAACAGCAGTGAAATTGAATCGTTAAAAGCCGGAGGTAATCCTGCTGAAATTCTTTGGCGTACAGGTTCAGAAAGTAGCAGCAATCTTGAATCGGATCACTTCCCGCCAACACTTTATGGAAACGGACGTCTTAATCCATCGCAAAACTTAGTTGATGCATTCCCGATGGCCAATGGTTATCCTATCACAACGTCTAATGCCCAATATAATGCTTACAATCCATATGCAAACAGAGATCCACGTTTATCATTGTATATCGTTTATAACGGAAGCGTTGCCGGCCATAATAATTCTACCATTACAACAGCAACCGATGGAACAACGAATGATGCATTGAATAAAACCGAGACATCTACCCGTACTGGTTATTATATGCGTAAACTTCTTCGTCAGGACGTCAACCTTAATCCATCGTCTGTGAATAATCAGAAACATTATAAGGCGCGTATGCGCTATACCGAAATTTTCCTGAACTATGCTGAGGCTGCCAATGAAGCTTATGGTCCTACAGGTGCAGGTTCACACGGGTATTCGGCTTACGATGTGGTAAAAGCTATTCGTCAGCGTGCCGGTGTAGGGACCGATAATAATCACGCTTACCTGGAATCCATTAAGAACGACAAAGAGGCCATGCGCGAACTCATTCGCAATGAACGCCGTCTGGAACTTTGTTTCGAAGGTTTCCGTTTCTGGGATTTGCGCAGATGGCAATTAAACCTGAATGAAGAGGTTCGAGGCATGTCGATTACCGGAAGTCAGTTCGATCCGGCACTTTCTGTGGAAATCAGAGATTATAAAGATTATATGAACTACGGACCGATCCCATATAGTGAAGTCCTGAAGTTCGATGCACTCATCCAGAACAGAGGATGGAGATGATATATGATGTACAAATTAAAATCAATGTAAAATGAAAAAGCTATTATTAATACTAACTGTTATCGGAGGATTATTAACGTCATGTCATAATCAGGACTGGTCGTTCGATGACTTCGACTATACTACCGTTTATTTTGCCTATCAATCTCCAATTCGTACGCTGGTGATGGGAGAAGATATCTTCGACACAACTATGGATAACGCAAAGAAATGCAAAATTGTAGCTACTATGGGCGGTGTATATGATAACAAAAAAAATATTGTCATCGATTTCGAAGTAGATAATTCATTATGCGATAACCTGGTGTTTAAGTCAAACTTCGAAGATGTGGTAGCAATGCCAACCTCCTACTATTCACTATCTTCAAATCAGATGACCATTCCGAAGGGAAGCATTTTAGGTGGAGTAGAAGTGCAGTTGACAGATGCTTTCTTTGCTGATCCTAAAGCGTTGACTACGACTTATGTTATTCCAATCGTGATTAGCGAAGTTCAGAATGCAGACTCTGTTTTAAGAGGGAAACCGATAACAACTAATCCTCGCCGTTGTATTGCTGATGACTGGAGCATCATACCAAAAGATTATACCCTTTATGCCATTAAATATATCAATCCATGGCATGCCAATTATCTGAGAAGAGGTGTCGATGTAATTACAAGCAATACCGGCGATGCTTCGGCAAATCAGACAGTCATTCGCAAAAAAGAATATGTGGAATATGATGAAGTATGCAGCGTGACGACTCAAAGTCTTGCTACAGCCATTTTTCCTGTAACTGTAAGCGGTGTTACCTGCAATTTGCTGCTGACTTTCGATGATAACAACAATTGTACGGTAACTTCAGAAGAAGGAAATGCCACAGGAAGTGGTCAGTTTGTAGAAAAAGGCGAGATTAAAAGCTGGGGCGATAAAGACCGTAACGCCATCTATCTGGACTATCAGATCAGACTCGATGACGTGACTTATTCAACAAAAGATACTCTGGTGGTTCGCGACCGCGGCATTTCACTCGAGACCTTCGAAGTGATCACAAAATAACCTTAAAATAACAATAATATGAAGCAATATAAAAAAGTACTGTGCGGTGTCTTTGCTTTTGCGGCAATGGTTGCCTGTACCGATGATCATATTCTGACGTACGATGTGGAAAAACCGCTGAGTGTGATTGCCATGGAGTATGTAAACAAGTATGATGCACTGAAAACATATATTGACCGCACTGCAAATCCCGATTTTAAGCTGGGTACAGGAGTATCGGTAAGCGATTATATTTCGAAGAATATTGTTTATCGTCTGACCAATGCCAATTATGATGAGATGACAGCAGGCTGGGAAATGAAGCATATGGCTATTGTGCAGAACAATGGTACAATGGATTTTTCTACGGTAGAGAACTTTGTTGAGGCTGCAAATGATGCAGGTACCTCTATCTTTGGTCATACACTTTGCTGGCATGCCAATCAGAATGCAACCTATCTGAATACACTTCTTGAACCTACAATTATTCCGGGTACAGGCGGTGGTGGCAATGGCGGTCATGCCTATACATTTACCAATACAGCTGCAGGTAACTTTTGGGAATCGCAGGTGTGTTATGATATCAGCCCCGATTTAATAAATGGCACTCAGTATACACTAAAGTTTATGATCAGAGCTACGGCTAACGGAACAATTCGTGCAGAAATTCAATCATCTGCCGATTATTCTTCTGATAGTTTTGGTACCTTCAACGTATCTAAAGATTGGGAACAATACGAACTGACTACTACTGCAACTGCAAGCGACCGTAATCGTATGATTATCAGTTTTGGTGATTATGAAGGAACAGTATATATCGATAACGTAACACTTTGTCCGGCTGGAAGCAATCAAAGCATCATTACCAATGGTGATTTCGAGAATGGCGCTGCCGGTTGGGGCGGTTGGGGTGGCAATGCATCCTGTGGTCTTTCTGATGATGGCGAGGGCTATAGTAGTGGGTCAGCACCAGGTTATGCTTACTGGTTCGAGAATACAGTTGCAGGTAATTTCTGGGAAGCACAAGAGGCTTACAATTTTGCCACCTATCTGGATAATGATACAGAATATATTCTGAAGTTTGTTGTGAAAGCTACAGCAGCAGGATCTTTAACGGCCGAAATTCAATCTTCTTCAGATTATTCATCGAATAGTTTTGGTAGTTTTAATGTTACTAAAGAGTGGCAGGAGTATGAATTGAGTACCTACACCAGTGCTGCAAATCGTGACCGCTTTATCATAAACTTCGGAAATTACGAAGGTCGCGTATACATTGATAATATAACTCTTTGTCCGGCTGGAAGCAGCAGAAGCATCATCACTAACAGTGATTTCGAAGAAGGCACTGATGGCTGGGGAGGCTGGGGTGGAAATTCCTCACGCGGACTCTCGGAATTGGGCGAAGGTTATGGCGGAACGGCCGATCAGGTAATTGAAAAAACGGATGAAGAAAAGGCTGAAATCATCACCGGTGCGCTGGAAACATGGATTGCAGGTATGATGGAAGTGACAAAAGATCATGTCACTGCATGGGATGTGGTGAATGAGCCAATGTCCGACTGGCCTGATCAAACTCAGCTTAAAACAGGTGAAGGTAAAGAACTTTCTTCTGATGAATTCTACTGGCAGGATTATATGGGCAAGGATTATGCCCGCAAAGCCATTGAATTTACCCGTAAGCATGGCAATGGAAATGAGTTGTTGTTTATCAACGATTATGGTCTTGAAGGTGGCGGACAGAAATGCCGGGGTCTGATTGATATGATCAAATACTGGGAATCTGACGGCGTTACTCGTATCGATGGTATCGGAACGCAAATGCATGTTAACCTGAAACTCGATCCGGTTGCAGCAGCCGAACAGGAAGAGAATATTATCAAAATGTTCCAGTTACTGGCATCAACCGGTAAATTGATTAAGATCTCGGAACTCGATATGGGTATCCTGAAAGAAGATAATCTGGCCAGCATTAAAACGGTTGAGGCTGAAGAAGAGCATCTGAAAGCTCAGTCCGATCTTTACGAATTCATTGTAAAAGCATATTTCGAATATATTCCTTCGGGTCAGCGTTATGGTATCACTCACTGGGCACCAACAGACAGTCCTGAATCTTCTTCCTGGCGTGGTGGCGAACCTATTGGTTTGTGGACACTTGACTACAATCGCAAGCATGCTTATGCAGGTTTTGCAAATGGATTAGCTAATAAAACAATCTTCCCGCGCGAAGATTAATTTAAAGATATAATATCAGTAAACTCAATTTAGAGAATTGATATTGATTTGTGCATCGGCGGCATTCTCTGTGAAGAGAGTGCCGTTTTTTATGGTGTTTCATGGCATTTGTAACATATGGTTTAATACGTGTTACATATCTTTTGATGCTTCTGTTAACTGGCATATATATTTGTATCGATTTTACTTCACGGTTATCACAATTACTGCATAAGGCTTTGCAGAAAACTGCAAAAGGTTTAGCGGGAAACTGCAGAGGGCTCTGCACTAAACTGCAGATAGCTTTGCAACACAGTGCAGAGGGTTCTGCACCAAACCGGAAAGCTATCATCAGTAAACCGAATCTATATTATAAAGAATTACATAAAATGAAGACATTAAAAATTTTAATTCTCCTTGTTTTGCTGGCACCATTTGGAGTGCAGGCACAGAATTATCAGCGAATTTCAAATGGTATCGAAACGACTATTAACGGGGTCGATATAAAAATTCAGTTTTACAACGATGCAACTGTCCGGGTAATAAAACATCCTTCAGGACTGGAGTTTAATAAAGAAAGTCTCACTGTTATAGCGCAACCACAAATCATTGCTTTAAAAGAAACAACAGAAAACGGCTCTATCGGACTTAAAAGTAAATCGCTACAGATTTCATTGAATTTGAATAATGGAGAAATTGCTTATTATAATAATAACGAACAGCTTTTAAATGAGAATGCCGCTCCGGTATTTATTCCTTTTAATGATGCCGGTGTGCAGACTTATCGGGTGAAACAATCTTTCCAGCTTGATGGCGATGAACCGGTCTATGGTTTGGGCAGTTTGCAGAATGGAAAGATGTCGCAACGAAATCAAAACAAAAATCTGGTGCAGGGAAATGTGGAAGATGCCATTCCTTTTATTCAGTCGGTAAAAGGGTATGGATTGTTTTGGGATAACTATTCACCTACGGTTTTTGCCGATAACGGCGGAGTGATCTCTTTCGAGTCTGAAGTGGGCGATGCCGTGGATTACTATTTTATGTATGGTGGCAATGCCGATGGTGTAATTGCGCAAATGCGTGCTTTAACCGGTGAAGTTCCGATGTTTCCGTTGTGGACATATGGTTTCTGGCAAAGTCGCGAACGTTATAAAACTCAGGAAGAGCTTTTGGAGGTAGTTAGTAAACATCGCGAACTGGGTGTGCCGCTCGATGGTATTATTCAGGACTGGCAATACTGGGGCAATAATTATCAGTGGAATGCCATGGAATTCCTCGATGGCGGATTCCAGAATGCCCAGCAAATGATTGATGAAGTACACCAAAACAATGCCCATATCATTATTACTATCTGGTCGAGTTTTGGTCCGATGACTAAAGCCTACCGTGAGATGAATGATAAGAATATGTTGTTCGATTTCAAGACATGGCCGCTATCGGGTCTGGATACCTGGCCCCCAAATCCGGAATATCCATCGGGAGTAAGAGTTTATGATGCCTATAATCCGGAAGCCAGAGATATCTACTGGAAAAATCTGACACGAATCTATGACATGGGTATGGACGGCTGGTGGATGGATTCTACAGAACCGGATCATCTGGAATTTAAACCTGAAGATATGGACACACAAACCCATCTGGGTTCTTTCCGTAAAGTGCGCAATGCCTATCCGCTTATGGCTGTAGGTGGCGTATATAATAATCAGCGTGCTACGACTTCAGATAAACGTGTGTTTATTCTTACCCGTTCAGGGTTTGCCGGACAGCAAAGATATGGCGCCAATGTATGGTCCGGTGACGTAAACTCTTCATGGGAGTCATTCCGCAATCAGATACCGGCGGCTTTGAACTTCACATTGACAGGTAATCCAAATTTTAATACCGATATTGGCGGATTTTTTTCAGGACATTATAATAAAAGCTGGATGGATGGTACAGCTTCAAAGAATCCGCTGTTTCAGGAATTATATGTACGTTGGTTGCAGCAGGGTGCATTTACGCCAATGATGCGTTCGCATGGTACTGATTTGAAACGTGAGATTTACTACTTTGGCGAGAAAGGCGAACCAATTTATGATGCTATCGAGAAAACGATAAATCTTCGTTACTCTTTATTGCCATATATCTATTCTACTTCGTGGGATGTGACAAAGAATCAATCCAGCTTTATGCGTGCACTGATGATGGATTTCCCTGAAGATAAGAATGTGTGGGATATGAATGATCAATATATGTTTGGAAAATCTATTCTTGTTGCTCCGGTTTTGCAGGCACAATATACACCCGAAGCGATTGTAAAAGCAGATGAAAATGAAGGCTGGAATCGAAATGATGGAAACGAATCTGTTGAAGAACCGGTTGTTGATTTTACTATCGGAAAAACAACCGGGATTTATCTTCCTGCAAATACCACATGGTATAACTATCAGACGAATCAAAAATATAATGGTGGACAGTATATCACACAAGTAACATCAATCGATGAAATCCCTCTTTATGTGAAAGCAGGAAGCATTATCCCCATTGGACCACAGGTGCAGTATGCTACTGAAAAGCCGTGGGATAATCTGGCGGTTAATGTTTATGAAGGTGCTGACGGAACGTTTACGCTTTATGAAGATGAGTTCGATAACTATAATTATGAGAATGGCGCATATACCGAAATACCTTTTACATGGAATGATAAAGCAAAGAAACTGACGATAGGTAAACGTTCGGGTGCTTATGATGGCATGATTCAGAATCGAAAATTTACTGTGAAGCTGAATGATGGTTCAGAGAAAATAGTGAACTATAATGGGAAAAAAGTAGAAGTAAAATTCTAATTTAACAGGCCTGTAATGTTATGAGAAAACTGATATTTATTTGCTTGTGCATATTCTCTTTAATAATGAATGCACAAATGCCGCAAAACGACTGGCAAAGCCGGGTGATTACAGATACAATTCATAGTGATGTGCTGGATGCACCTCGTGAATTTACAGTTTATCTTCCTCCCGGTTATAATCTTCATCCGGATAAACAGTATCCGGTATTATATCTTCTTCATGGTATGTGGGGTACGCATAAAGACTGGCCAGAACATGGCCGGATGAAAGATGTGGCAGATCGGTTGATAGCCAGCAAAGAGGCTTGTCCGATGATTATCATTTCGCCAAATGCCGGAGGTAATATTCATACGGAGTGGAATGGATACTTCGATATGCCCGGCTGGAAATATGAAACATTCTTTTATGATGAATTACTTCCTTATGCTGAATCGAAATATCGGGTTATCGGTGATAAACAGCATAGAGCCATTGCTGGTCTGTCTATGGGTGGTGGAGGTGCCACAAACTATGCACAGCGTCATTCTGATAAATATTGTGCTGCCTATGCTATGAGTGCACTGATGTCTATCCCGGAAGAAGGAGCAGTTCGTTATGATGATCCGAATTCTAAAATTGCAATACTCACTCGATCTGTTATAGATAAAAGTTGTGTTGATTATGTTGCTCTGGCTGAAGATGCTCGTAAAGATAGTTTGCGTACAGTAGAATGGTTTGTCGATTGTGGCGACGATGATTTCCTCTTAGATCGTAATATTGAATTTTTTCAGGCCATGCGCAACGCGGGTATACCTTGCCAGTTTAGAGTGCGCGATGGTGGACATGATTGGGAATACTGGCATTCGGCACTCTACAACTGTTTGACTTTTGTTTCACGTTCTTTTGGTAAAGACTAAATTTAAAGATGATGAAAATGCGAAATATCTTATTATCAGTATTTATTGGATTTACAGGATTTGCTAAGGCCCAGAATCCGATTGTTCAGACTATGTACACAGCCGATCCGGCGCCCATGGTTTACAATGACAGGCTCTATCTTTATACATCCCATGATGAGGATAATTCGACCTGGTTTACTATGGATAACTGGAAGTTGTATTCAACCGACGATATGGTCAACTGGACGGATCATGGGGTAGTATTGTCATACAATGATTTCGACTGGACAAGTGGTGATGCCTGGGCTCCGCAATGCATCGAAAGGGATGGCAAATTTTATATGTATGTTCCTGTGACGTCTCGTGAGAATGGTCGGCCAGCTGTTGGAGTTGCGGTTGCCGATTCTCCTTATGGCCCTTTTTATGATCCCATCGGCGCTCCGTTGGTGCAGACTGATTGGGGAGATATCGACCCTACTGTTTTTATTGATGATGACGGACAGGCTTATCTTTACTGGGGCAATCCAAAACTTTACTATGTGAAATTGAATGAAGATATGATCTCTGTAAAAGGTAATGTTGTTGCCGTGCCGATGACAGAAGCATCTTTTACGAAGAGATTGAATGATGAAAATCGCCCGACGCAATATGAAGAAGGGCCATGGCTGTATAAACGCAATAATCTGTATTATCTCTTTTGGGCAGGTGGTCCGTTACCGGAATTTATCGGGTATTCTACAAGCGATTCACCAGAAGGACCATGGAAGTATGGCGGTGTAGTAATGTCTCGTGAAGGTGGAGTGTTTACCAATCATCCGGGAGTAATTGATTATAAAGGGAAGACTTATTTCTTTTATCATAATGGTGCGTTGCCCGGAGGTGGTGGATTTAATCGCTCTGTATGTGTAGAAGAACTGAAATTCAATAAAGACGGCTCGGTTCCTGAACTTAAAATGACCGATGGAATTAAGGAGGCAATAGCGAGTATCAATCCTTATATAAAAAATGAAGCTGAAACGATTGCCTGGTCTGAAGGTTTTAAGTCTTCTCAGAATAAAGAGGTTGGTGTGTTTGTTACGGCTAAAAAGGATGGTGCTTTCATAAAAGTTCGTGAAGTGGATTTTAAGATAAAAGGAGCCAATAAATTTACTGCGCGTGTAGGAACAACGCATAATGCTCCGGTGTATATGGAAGTCAGACTTGATGGTATGAATGGCCCGCTCCTGACGACGATAAAAATACCGCGTACAGGTGGTAGTAATCGTTGGCAATTGGTAGATGCTGAGATTCCCGAAACAACCGGAAAACATGATTTATACTTTATAGTAAAGGGAGAACCCGCTACTGATCTGATGTATTTTGATTATTGGAAGTTTGCAGAGAGTAAGAAATGACAATAAGTAATGCAGAGTGGAATACATGTAACATGAAAAACCTGCACTGAGTGCTCTATTCCATATATTTGCGACAAAACCAATGAAACGAAACTTTAAATTATTTGATATTATGAAAGCTCTTTCAGTAAATAAAACTCTTGAAAATGATACTTCTCTGATAAAGATGACGGCCTGTTTTGTCTTGATGATATTCTTCTCTTTTCAACTTTTTGCCTGGGAAGGAATGGCAATGCCTGAGCTAAAAGTTAAAGGAAATCAGCTGGTTGATTCTCACGGTAATGTAGTTAAACTGCATGGGTTTGCTCAGACTTATAGCCCATGGTTTAATGAACGCGGACAATACTGGACCAACTATGATGTGAATGGTTGTCTGAATTATAATCAGCGGCTGATTAATGAAATAATGGCGGCAGGATGGGAAATGAACTTTCTGCGATTGCATATGGATCCATACTGGTCGAATCGCCCGGGTTCGAATGTTGCTGGTGAACATGATATTTCGGCATTCGATTTCGATCGCTTCAAAGCGGCGTTGGATAATGTGTTTATTCCAATGGCAGAGTATGCAATTTCAAAAGGCATGTATGTAGTAATGCGTCCTCCCGGAGTTTGCCCGGAGAACATTGCTGTAGGAGATGCATATAATCAGTATCTAATTCAGATATGGACTTATGTGGCACAGCATTCAAAACTGAAGAATCATCCGAACATTATGTTCGAGTTGGCTAATGAACCTATACGTATATTGGGACCTGATGGAACTTATGGAAACCGCTCGCAAGGACATTTTGATAATCTGAAAATCTACTTTCAGTCAATTGTTGATGCCATGCGTAATGAGGGTTGCAATAATATTCTTTGGATTCCGGGTTTAGCTTATCAATCAATTTACAGTGGTTATGCCGTTAATCCAATTGATGATGATAACATAGGTTATGCCGTGCATATCTATCCGGGATGGTTTGGTAGTGGCGAAGGTTATGAGAACTTTCAGAAAGGGTGGGATGAAGATGTGCAGCCTGTTGCCGACATGGCACCTGTTATGATTACAGAAATGGATTGGGCGGATGCGAAATATGATGCTTCCTGGGGTAAAGCTCATACCGGCGTGGCTGGCGGAGATGGTTTCGGTGCTAACTTCAAGAAGATAACCGATGATGCAGGCAATGTAAGCTGGTTGTTGTTTACCAGTCCTGAATATTTGGCCAGATTCGATGGTATTCCTCCAGCTCCGGGAGAAGATTATACTTTCCTGAACGATCCTGAAGCATGTCCATGGCCCATTTATCATTGGTACAAAGACTATGCACTCGATAATTATCCGCGTCCGGATTTTACATATCGTTCTCATAGCGACAATGGCGACGGAACATACACTAATCCAATAGTATTTGGTGATTTCCCTGACCCCGATGTTATTCGTGTGGATGATGTTTATTATATGGTTTCTACTACAATGCATATCTTTCCGGGTGCCACCATTCTGAAATCTTATGATCTGGTAAATTGGGAGTATTGTTGCAATCCGTTACAGCGTATCGAACTAACAGATGGTTATAATCTTGATAACGGACAAGACCGGTACAGTAAAGGGCAGTGGGCAAGTGCATTACAGTATAAGAATGGTACGTTTTATTTGTTATTTACTACTCTCGATGAAGGAAGCTATCTTTTGACAACAACAGAAATAAACGGAACATGGGATAAGAAAAAGCTGAATGATGCTTATTATGATCCGGGATTATTGTTCGATCCTAACGGCAAGAATTATATCGTTTATGGAATTAATCATATTCGTATTGCCGAAGTTGATGATGATTTTGTGAAAGTTCCCGATGGCGATAAAGAGGTAGTACAATATTCATTCCGTGAAGGTCTGGAAGGTAGTCATCTGTACAAAATCGGTGAATACTATTATATCTATGCCACTTATGGTGGTTGGCCTGCATTTCAGACTGTGTTCCGTTCTAAGAATGTTTACGGACCTTACGAAGAAAAGAAACTGATTGATGATGATAATATTCATCAGGGTGCATTAGTGCAGACTCAAACAGGAGAGTGGTGGACTGTGTTGTTTTATGATAAAG
Source organism: uncultured Bacteroides sp. (assembly GCA_947074195.1). Taxonomy (GTDB): domain Bacteria; phylum Bacteroidota; class Bacteroidia; order Bacteroidales; family Bacteroidaceae; genus Bacteroides. The sequence continues at coordinate 92,722 of CAMTOS010000001.1, read as the reverse complement.
GCCCGTTCGGTCGCTTTCCTAATCTGCAGCCGGTAACATGGGTAAATGACTGGCCTGAAATTGGAGTGAATGGTGCCGGAGTGACAACTTATCGCAAACCAAATGTGGGTAGAGAATATGGAATAACTTCATTGCCTACAAACGACAATTTTCGTCATTATGAACTTGGAATGCAATGGGGATGGAATCATAATCCTGACCCGTCGAAATGGTCATTAATAGAAAATGCAGGTTCTCTCCGTCTTTACACTGCCAATGTGGTGGAGGAAATGCATCAGGCAAAGAATACGCTGACTCAACGTATTCTTGGTTATCAGAACGATATGAACAACTCTTTTGGTACGATAAAGCTGGAAGTTGAGCATATGATAAATGGCGATATCGCCGGCATATCGGTCTTTCAGGATCCGTATGCTTATATAGGAGTGAAGATGAAAGATGGTGTAAAGAAATTAATCTACGGTTCAGCATCATTAACAAGTGAGGATAAAGCTTTTATTGAAGGTATAGAAATAAACCAACCAACGATCTATCTTCGTGCGGTTGCCGGTTATCTTAATGGTAAAGCAAATTTCTATTATAGCCTGGATAATATCAATTTCATCAAATTTGGTAATGAATTCGAAATGAAATACGATCTGTCCATGTTTACCGGCAATAAGTTTGCCATCTTCAACTATGCTACTCAGACATTAGGTGGTTATGTGGATATTGACTGGTTCTCTACCGAACCTCAGTTTAATGAATCCATTTTCTATGACGATTCTTTTACCGGCTATAGTGAAGAGTCTCTGACATTAACTGATATAATTATTGAAGAAGGTGAAGATATAATGCTTTTGACAGGAAGCTCAATGAATCTGACCATAAATGCAGTTTATGCCGATGGACATATGGAAGATGTAACGATGACTGCAACTTATACCATTGGCAATCCTGATGTTCTTTCTGTAGTTAATGGTCGTTTAATTGCTCTTAAAGATGGAGTAAGTATGCTGTCTGTTTATTATCAGGGTGTAATGGGAGAAGCACAGCGCAAAGAAATATGGATTACTGCAACAACTTTTCCTTTAACAAACGCTCTTTTAAATCCCTCTATCTGGACAACCGGTTCTTTTGATGAATCAACTCAGACTCTCATTACCGGACAATATGGATTTGGTGGGTGGATATATAACAATGGTATTGATATGTCAGCCTATAATTATGTGGTAGTAAAACTTCAGGAAGTCAATAACTGCGGTGCATCTTTCCGTTTGTTCGATGAAAATAACTACTGGTCTTCCGCTGCTATGTATGATATGGGAAATCAGACTCAGTTAGTCGTACAATTGCAAAATGCATATAAAGAAAATGGCGTCAAACTCGATCCTTCTCATATTTATATAGCCGGATTCTGGTCATATGGAGGTTGTCCGATAAAGATTGAAGATGTTTATCTTACAGATTCAGATGATTATGAAAAGCCAAGTGGTATGGAAGATGCAGAAATATTGTTCGATCCTATAGTTGATGTTTATACAGTTTATGGAATAAAAGTTTTGAGCCAGATATATCGAAGTGAAGCTATCCGAATACTGGAACCAGGCATTTATATTATCGGAAATGAAAAGATAATGATACTAAGATAAATAATAACACAAGCATAGGTTTTCGCAATTAGGTTTGAGAATGTTTTTAGGATAACATTCTTTTTGGGTTAGTAAAAGTCTGTCTAAGTTTAGGCAGATTTTTATTTGCTTTCGGCCTAATTCGAAATAACAACACTACCGTTTTCTGAATTATCAGTAAGTGTACACGATGAAGCATTGTTCTGCCCTATAATCTGAGCTGCGTAGTTTTCACCTATGATTTCTCCATTATTTACGCAAGAGCTGATAGGGCTATTCAGTCCAATTCCAACGATACCAGCTACTTTACCATAACCACTGGCAGTGATTGTACCATTATTGGTGCAATTGCTAATTGTAATTTTACTATCTGCATTTCCTATAATACCTCCTACATTCTCTGATCCGGCAATTGATGCATGATTTGTACATCCCGATATATATGGGTCGCCATTAGTGTTTTGGAATAGTGCGATTATTCCGCCTACAGGATTAGCACTTTCAATCTTACCATAATTATTGCAATTAGTAATAATTATAGTTCCATTTCCTGAACCTATTATACCTCCGCATTGTCCCTGATACCCACTAACAGGATTGATAGAAACATAGTTGTTACAGTTAGAAACTGTAGAGCTTTCGGCTACTCCTACAATGCCTGCATAGGTTGACCCACCTTTAGGAGTTATCGAACCACTCACCGAGAGATTATAGATGTAAGAGTTTTTTATAGAGCCAAACAGAGCCTGATTTCCATTGCTCGATTCGCTGATGGTCATGTTTGTGATGCTATTTCCATCACCATCGAAATTACCTGAGAAGATTGCATTGTTATCGCCGAGAGGAGTCCATTCCACACCATCTTCAATAGATATGTTTGTAGTTAGTTTATAATTTACATCTTTATTATTATATGTTGTATTGTTATTATCATTGTAAACGAGTGCTTTCAGCCATCCCAGTTTCCAGCCATCCGATATAATATACGGATTATCGCTGCTACCATCTCCCTGTGTTGGTTTATTATCCATCCAATCGCTACTATTTCTCAAATTTTCCATGGCTGATGTATAATTGCCCGTTTCTGTACCACTGCTATAAGAACTAACATCAAATATATATCGCGTAGCGGCAACATAGTCTTTATCATTAGTGAATTTATAGGAATAAGGCAAGATGTTTTTCGTAGTAATCAGCGTTATATCCAGTGTGGTTCCTCCTGTAATAGAAAATGGCGGTATCAACATATATGCTTTTAATGTATATGAATCTGTTGAATTATAATAACCGGTTATGCCCAGATTGTAGGATGAGGAGTTATTTGCAGAATTAATATAATTGGTTTTAAATATATCGGTATCTGAATCCGAGCAAGAGAAAATAATATTGTTTATCGTTCCCGAAGCTGCAGGTACCATTAATTCAAAAGTAAGCATCGCGCCCTGACTTTGAAACGATAATGTTTGATCAAAACTTAAAATCGGCCCGCTTACAATCAAATCATAACCTTTCAGGTTTCCTGTTGGAGCTGATGAACTCTGCGTTTGGCCACTCATTACAAAGTTATACTCAGGTATCCTGTGAGAAAATGATACATCTATAGTCCTGCCATTTTTATAAACTGCATAAAAAATATATCCTGATAATGTTTCTGAACCAACAAGCTCAAAAGTTGCCAGTGCATTATTATCACTATTAATAGCCGAAACTTTATAACTGACAGTATCTCCGCTTGTATTATAAAGAATAAAGGTATCATCATCTTCCCAATACTGCTTTACTCCCGAATCTCCTTCATCACTATAGGTTATTCTGGTAATATCTGGATTAATATTAACCTGAACAACTTCCGGGAAAGTCCAGTATTCATTATTATCATCATTTTGCGGGGGAATAATATTCTTAGTTTCATCGGAACAAGCGACCAATGAAGTTAGCAATACAATAATATAATAAAATAAAAATGAATTATATTTTTTCATTTGAATGTGTTTTACATATTTTTAATTAGCTGACAATAGTGTGTAATATAAACATAAATTAAATATATTTAGTTTATGATGCGGCGCAAAAACATTCAAATTATCTGCAAACGATTTAATTTCCTTTGATTGAAAATAACATTAAGACAATATCCTGTCACCAGAATGATAATATATATAAGCACAAAATAGTGTTGTACATTTATGGTATATTTATGTACGAATTACGAATATAATATCAGATAAAGCATATTTTCTTTGACTATCAATACTTAATGAAATATGCATAAACTAATATTTCCTTTTTTATTTCTGTTTTATGGCACTATCAGTATAATTACTGATTCTGTTAGCAAAAATAATTTAATGTCGCTAAAAGAATGGATAATTGAAGATGAAGCCAATCTCGAATTGATTACTTTGCATAACGATACATTACGTATAGATTCTCCTATGGGAATGACGTTGTGGTATAATGAAAAGCTTGAAGGAAATTATACGATAACCTATTCTGTTCTATTTCCTTTCGGAGAAAATATAACAAATCGTGTTAGCGATATGAATTGTTTCTGGGGTGCTTCAGATCCATGCAATGCTGATGATTTATTTATTAGTTCAGAATGGCGAAATGGCAAATTTAAAAACTACAATTCTTTGAATCTTTTTTATGTCGGTTATGGAGGCAATGACAATACTACAACAAGATTTCGGCGTTATTATGGATTAAACTATGGAAAGAATGACAGTATTATTAAACCTTTAATTCAGGAGTATACTGATAATGATCATCTTTTAAAACCCGATATATGGTATAGAGTAAAAATAATTGTAAACAATAATATAACAATATTTGAAGTCAATGACGAACCACTTTTTAGTTATGAATTAAACGATATTGACGGAAGCGGATATTACGGACTAAGACTATTTAATAATAAAATATTGTTTACCGGTTTTCGGGTTGAACTACTAAACTAACATAAACTAATATGATGAATCATCGCTATTTGAAAATTTTAAAAACAATTTTACTCTTTATTGCATGCACTGCTTCAGCACAGGCACAACATGTAATAAATGAACGGTTATTTTCTTTTGAAGAAAAAGAAGTACCATCTGTCTTTCAAACAAAAAACGGACAATTATCTTTATCACATAAGCATTATAAAGATGGCAAACAATCTTTATTATGGGAGTTTGAGAAGAATGGTGAAATGTCACTCTCCAAAGATCTTCTTTTTGAATATAAAGACCACACTGGTAAAGATTTATATTTATCAGCATTTATTGTATGGCTGTATAATGAGAAAGCAATTGATGATCAGGCCCGCTTTCAGTTTTATAAAGATAATCAGCTTTGCACTTCTTTTCCGGTAAATCTTAATTTTACAGGTTGGCGTGGTGTGTGGGTTTGTTATGAACGCGATATGCAGGGTACACCCCTTGAAGGTATGAACGAAATGCGAATCATTGCTCCTGAAACTGATGGTTCACTATATATCGATCATCTGATTACGGCTTCAAAAGTCGATGCACGTCAGCAGACGCCAGATTATCAGATTCCTTTTGTGAATGAAGGTACAAAAAACCATTGGCTGGTTATTTATGAAAACTCTAAACTGAAGCCAACTATTCCTTTAGTGGAAACGCTGTCAGAAAAACAAGTTGCTGACATGCAGACTATTGAAAACCGTTACAGAAATCAGCTGTATAAACCTTCTGTACTGACTGATAAACGATTAGATAACTTAAGAACTAAATATAATAAGTATAACATTACCTATAACAATGGTGTCATTACCGGAGAACCAATCTATTTTGTCCGTCACTCTGAGGCATATGAGCGTATGATGGAAAAATGGGATAAAGATATGTTCACTAAACTTGGTGTAGAGATGCGCGACTATTTCGATCTGATGTTTCAGGTAGCCGTCGCTTATAATGATGCTCAGACCGATGCAACTAAAAAAGAGTTGCGCGATATGTTTATGGCTATGTATGATCATATTACAGATCAGGGAGTGGTCTATGGCAGTTGCTGGGGAAATATTCATCATTATGGATATAGTATGCGTGGCATTTATTCTGCTTATTTTCTGATGAAGAATGTTTTGCGCGAAGAAAACAAACTCTCTCAGGCGGAAAAAACATTACGCTGGTATGCCATTACGAACGAGGTTTATCCCGAGCCTCTGGCAAATGGTATCGATATGGATACTTTCAATACTCAGTGTCCGGGTCGTATGGCGAGTATGCTCATCATGGAAGATACGCCGGAAAAACTTCAGTATCTGCAATCTTTCTCACGCTGGCTCGATGCAGGTTGTCGTCCGGCATTGGGTTTGGGTGGCTCTTTTAAAGATGATGGTGGTGCACATCATCACCGGAATAATTACCCTGCCTATGCCATTGGAGGTTTAGGAGGTGCTTCTCAGATGATTTATCTTTTGAGTCGTACAGATCTGGCGGTTTCTGAAGAAGCTCACGAAACCGTTAAGAATGTATTGCTAACCATGCGTTTTTATTGTCACAAACATAACTTCCCTTTATCGATGTCTGGCAGACATCCGGATGGTCGTGGAAAACTGGTACCTATGCAATACGCTACCATGGCAGTTGCAGGTTCTCCCGATGGAAAGAAAGAATGGGATGCTGAAATGGCAGCCGCATTTCTTCGTCTGGTAGATTATGTCGATATGAATGAAGAGAAACCTGAATATGTACCTTCCTTCAGTAAGCGCGAAGAACTTGAAATGGCAAAAACGATTTCAGGCGCAGGTTTTGTAGCCGAGCCCGAAATTACCGGCAATCTCTCTCTTCCTTCAGCTTGTGTTTCGGTTCAACGCAGAGATAACTGGGCAGCTGTAGTGCGTGGTCATTCCCGTTATTTATGGGCGGCAGAACACTATCTTGGAGCAAATCTTTATGGCAGATATCTGGCCCATGGCAGCATGCAGTTGCTTCAGGGTAAAGATGGCGATTTCGTAACACCGCAGACAAGTGGCTGGCAACAGGCCGGATTCGACTGGAACAGAATTCCGGGAACTACAACCATTCATTTACCTTATGATCAGCTTAAGGCTAATGTGATGAATGTTGATGCTTTCTCGGGTATGGAAGAAATGCTTTATTCTGATGAGGCTTTTGCAGGCAGCTTATCTCAGATTGGTCAGAATGGTAATTTTGGTATGGTTTTGCATGAGCATGATAAATATAACGGAACTCATCGTGCCAGAAAATCTTTCCATTTTTTTAATGATCGCATCGTTTGTCTGGGTTCTGATATCGAAAATGAAAACAGTGAATACGCGACTGAAACCACACTTTTCCAGTTGGCCGTAATGAATACTGCCGATAGCTTATACTGGAATAACTACAAACAGAATTCAGGATATGTTGTGGACCATCTCGGTAACGGATATTATACTCCCGGTAAAGTTATGCTGATCAACGAAAATAATCAGCAGTCGCGTTTGCAAAATACCGGAAAAGCTACTTCCGGCCATTGGGTCTCTCTGCTTGCAGATCATGGCAAAGCTCCTCAAAGTGCTGATTACGAATATATGGTTTGGCCAAATACTGATAAAAAACAAATGGAGAAGTTTGCAAGGAAACCATCTTATAAAGTTATTCAGAAAGATAAGAATGCACATATTGTGAAGGATGAAACCGAAAAAACAACATCTTATGTTCTTTTTGAGACCCCTCAACATATTATAGCAGGCAATGGGTTACTGCTGAAAGCCGATACAGCTTGTCTGGCTATGGTGAAAGAAGAGAAAAATAAAATACTTCTCACGGTAGCTCAACCCGATTTGGCTTTATACAGTGGTCCGAGTGATGATATTTTTGATGAAAATGGTAAGCGTGTGGAACGAAGCATTTACTCCAGACCATGGATTGATAATGACTGGGGAACCATTCCGGTAACACTGACTTTAAAAGGTAAATGGCGTATAAATAATCCGGAAATATGCACTGTTTTACCAGCGGGTAAGAATGAAACGATACTACAATTTCAGTGCAAAGGCGGAAAGAGCTATGATGTTGAACTTATAAAAGATTAAACTATAATGATGCGAGCTAAACATTTGTTATGGATGGGTTTTATTCCATCCATAACAATGTCTTCCACACCATTGAATATTATTTATATTATTACTGATCAGCAATCGGCTACTGCGCTAAGTTGTGCAGGGAACTCCGATGTAAAAACTCCAAACATAGACAGACTGGCTGCACGAGGCATTCGTTTCGAAAACGCCTATTGCAGTCAGCCATTAAGCGGTCCTTCGAGGGCCGCTATGTTTACCGGACAGATTCCCGGTTCCGTTGGCTTAAGTAAGAATAATACTCCGGTTTCCGAAGATTTAAAATCACAAAGTTTGGGTATATTAATGAATAATGCCGGTTATAATTGTGCTTATGCAGGTAAGTGGCATGTTCATACAGCCGATATCCCCGATATTGAATTTGGTTTCGATAGCATCTACCCTCATAATGATACAGGTCTTGCAGAAAAGTGTGTTACCTTTCTTAATCAGAAGCATAAAAAGCCATTTTTCCTTGTAGCTTCTTTTGATAACCCTCATAATATCTGCGAATATGCACGAAATCAGAATTTGCCATTTGCCTTGATTGACGAACCGCAAAATCTCAGCGAATGTCCTGGTTTACCCCAAAACTTTGCTGTTCAGCCTTATGATGCTGATATACTGGATTACACAAAGCTGCATAATTTTAATGTACATCCTACTATAAACTATACTTCTGATGACTGGCGCAGATATCGCTATATCTATTATCGGTTAGTGGAAACAGTCGATGCAGAGATTGGTAAAATAGTGGATGCCATTGATGCAAATAACTACTGGGACAATACGGTAATTATCTTTTCGAGCGATCATGGCGATGGAAACGGAGCACATCAGTGGAATCAGAAGACGGCTTTATATGAGGAAGTGGTGAATGTTCCGTTAATAGCCTGTTATCCCGATAAAACTAATGGGGAAGTAATGCCTCAACTCATCAATAATGGTATTGATTTCATGGCCACAGTTCTTGATATTGCCGGTCTTAAATCTCCTGAAAATAACAAGGGAGTCAGTTTCCTGAATTTGATGAAGAATCCGGATGACTCTACACAACATCAGGACTTTGTCGTTACCGAAACATTATTTTACGATGGAGTTACAAGAGGTTGGATGGTACGGACAAAAGATTATAAATACATCTTATATGATCGTGGTAAACACCGGGAACAATTATATGATATGAATACCGATCGTGGTGAAATGATTAATCTGGCTATTGAAAATCGCTATAAATCTCTGTTGAATCAACATCGGGAAATACTTAAAAAGTGGCTGAGTGATAATGGAATCTCTCCATTAAGGCCTGGTCTGGAACATGTTCCTTTCAATTAAATCTAAAAAGCCTGTCTGAAACATAATCAGACAGGCTTTTTAGTTGACTATAATCCAGATATTATTGTTTAGCAATCATGAAATCAGGTGTCTCATTGTCATTGCAGTTTTTTATATCTTGCAGAGTCTTTGCCAAATCTTTTGTAATATCAGGATGAATCAATGCGATGTTCATCTTTTCAGAAGGATCAGCTTCTATATTATAAAGTTGCGGATTAATACTATTGCCCAACTCAGTTTTTGTCCAGAACTCTATAGGTTCAGCATAACTTGGTTCAATATACTTCCAGCCTTCCTGAATAATTGCAAGTGTATTATCAAGATTCTGTTGTACAACGAACGGGCGTCCGGCATTTGTTTTACCTAACATTACCTCTGAGTGATCCTGACTATCGGGTGCAGCACCTGCAGGAATGGTTTGATTCAGAATAGCTGCCAGTGATGCATAAACATCAATCTGCGAGAAGAGCGCACGTTGTTTATTAGGTTTAATACGTGCAGGCCAGCGTACAATAAAGGGTACCCGGGTACCTGCTTCATATACACTATATTTACCTCCTCTGTAAATTCCCATAGGTGTGTGGCCATTCAGCAGTTCATAAGCCATATCCTGATATCCGTCATCTATTACTGCACCATTATCGCTTGTAAAAATAAAAATAGTATTATCGGCTATATTCAGACTGTCAAGTGTATTCATAATTTCACCTATAGTCCAGTCGAGCTGTAAAATTACATCACCACGGGTACCCATATTACTCTTTCCGGCAAAACGTGCATGTGGTACTCTTGGAACATGTACATCCTGCGTGCCCATATACAGAAAGAAAGGTTTGTCTTTATGTCTTTCTATAAACCTTTTCGCTTTATCAGTAATCACATCGGCAATCTCTTCATCAACCCACAATGCAGATGTACCGCCGGTCATCCATCCGATTCGCGGAATACCATTAACGATGGTATTATTATGTCCCTGACTGGGTTTTAACGTAACAAGCTCCGGATTTTCCTCTCCCGTCGGCCAGCTGCCTACCTTTTCAGTATAACTCACCTGGATAGGATCATTCGGATCGAGTCCCACAACCAATCCATTTTCAACAAATACGCATGGTACTCTGTCTACCGTAGCCGGAATCACGAATTCATAATCGAACCCGATATCCTGTGTGTTGGGAGAAATCTTCTTATTAAAATCTGTTCCACCTTCCGGACCGAGCCCCAAATGCCATTTGCCCACAACTCCGGTTGCATAGCCGGCCCTTTTTATCACATCGGTCATGGTTACACATGCTGTATCAATAATCAGTTCAGAATTCCCCGGTGCAATTCCGGTATTTTTCTGTCTCCAGGGATACATTCCGGTTAAAAGACCAAAACGCGACGGAGTACTGGTTGCCGATGTTGCATAAGCATTGGTAAACTGTGTACCCTGACCTGCCAGTCGATCAATGTTCGGGGTACTGATCTTTGTTGCACCATAACAACTTAAATCACCTATACCTAAATCATCAGCAAATATATAGACTATGTTTGGGCGTTCATATTCGGTATTACGTAGATTGGTTTGTGGTGAACTACCGCAAGCCGAAGTAAGAATTACCGAGGATAAAAGCGGTAAGTGACGGAATGAAATTTTCATAATTTTTGAAGGTTGAATATTTAAAATAGATGATGCTTCAAAAATAGTCTTCAATTTTCTCAGTCATGTGCAAAATAGTACGTAATGGATGTCATAATCGTCTCTTAACCTCCTTTGAAGGATATATTTGATGTTTTAATGATATATTAAATAATTAAATATAAATATATCTGTTAAGCTGATAACGTTTAAAATAACTCTTGCTAATCTTCTGAATTATAATATTTTTGCGATAAATATGCATTATAGATACACGACTATCAGAAACACGATTTAATAACAGCAAGATTTACAAAATAGAGTAACATTTCATGAATTGCTGCAGAAGGCTATGCGGTTTAGTGCAGAGGGCTATGCATTGTAGTGCAGAAGGCTGTGCAGTTTAGTGCAAAGGGCTATGCACTAAATGAAATTTGTATTGCGGATAATCTACTTTGGCCTTTAATTATTACTGAATATATCTTATTAGCGAATAATGCATTTTACGATTTAAAACACAGTTAACTGACTTAAATGAAAACACAATCATCCTTTAAACTATTGCTGCTTGCAGACAATATTAGACTTTTCATGTACTATTTCGTCTCTCCGCGAGAATGCTTCAATATATTTTTGCTTCATATTAAAACTGTTACTATAATCTATTACATATGAAGAAATATTACCTTTTATTTATAGCCTTATTAAACTGCTATCTGCTTAGTTCACAAAGTTATACATTTGAAGATTCGCTTCCTGAAGTGTTTGAGTATCCCGATAATGGTATGATATCTCTGACCACAGAAAAATCAAAAGAAGGTCAGCGTTCATTGTTATGGGAGTGGAATGGACAATCTACACTGCGAATGACAGATTCCAGAAATCTTATTCTGGCAAACAACGGATTTAATAACAGAGGAGGGGTGACCTTCTGGATATATAATGAAAAGAAAAGAGATACTCCTCTGCATATTCGCTTAGTTGATGAAAACCAGAACGTATGCTATCAGTTTTATTTTAATCTGCAATTTACGGGTTGGAAAGCTTGCTGGATGGCCTATATAAATATGAAAGATGCCAACTGGCAAAATGCAAAACGCGTAGTTCCTTCTCAGTTAACGATGGAGATGCTATCTCCTGTTGAGGATAGTGAAGAAGATTCCCGTCTTTTTATCGACAGATTTAAAATCTTGAGTTCGCTGCCGGCTCAGACAATGCCCGATGCTCAGATTCCTGAAAATAATTATGTGGTAAACGATGGACCTCCTACACATTGGGGAAGATTATGGGAATGGGAATCTCTGGAATATGATACTCCTTTGCCGCAAACTGTTACCGATGAAGAGCGCGCAGATTTAATAACCCTTGCAGGGAACATTAAAACTGCATATAAAAGAAGTGCTCTCGATGTGACCAATCTGATAAATACACTTCGTTCTGAAGGTATTGGTGTTCCGGGCGCTAAAGGCGTCAAAGCTCTTGTTACTAAAAATGATCCTTTTTATGCATCGTCTAAAGATTATAATCTGACCAATCTGACAACTATTCTCAATCAGCTTTCGCGCGGAGCCATCGGAAGTAATAATGAAGAAGCCCGAAAAATGTTTCCTGAAGTTATGAAATGGGCCATGGATCAGGGCTTTTCTCTGGGAAGTTGCATGGGAGGCAATGATCATTATGGATATGAAATCCGCAATACTTTTATTGCTACGCTGTGGATGAAAGATGCACTTAAAGAAGCCGGTATTCTGAATGAGGTAGCAGATGCTATAAGTTACTGGGCAGCTTTACCCGAAACACGTCAGCCTTATGACATTTATCGTGATCAGTTAACTGATTCATGGAATACATTAATGGTGGGACGTCTTTGTGCAGCGCTGTTGTATGACAGCGAAGCAGAACAGTTACGTGCCGTTCGTTCACTTTTCCGCTGGATTAGTCAGTCGCTTTGTATTACACCGGGAACCATAGGTGGCATCAAACCCGATTTTACGGGTTTTCATCATGGTGGCCATTATCCAGCCTATTCGGTTCCGGGTTATGCAGCAATCGGTGAAGTTCTAAGCTATACTTTCGGAACGCAATTCAATCTTGACACAGAAGGAAAAGAAACATTTAAACAAGCATTACTGGCTGTTGGAAAATATACCAATAACATCGATTGGGGTATCGGCGTTTGTGGTCGTCATCCTTTGCTCGGAACCAGCAAAATCAGCGTTAAGGGACAACAGGCGTTTGCTCATCTGGCACGAGCTTTCAGCCCGGTCGATGAAGAACTCGCAAGTGAATTCCTCAGAGTTTGCGAGGATAATTCTGCTGCATCTGTAAAATTGAAGAATGAATTCACTGCATTAGGATTTACACCATCAAATCAGGAAGGCTTCACTGCCTTTAACTGGTCTTGTTTTGGCTCTTTTAGAAAAGACAACTGGCTAATAAATATAAAGGGATATAATAAATATGTATGGGGATCGGAAATCTATACTGCAAATAATCGCTATGGACGTTATCAAAGTTATGGTTCAACACAAATTATCGTCAATTCAGAGGCAGAAAGTCGCTGGGAACACGATGGTTGGGACTGGAACAGATTACCCGGAACAACAACCATACATTTGCCTTTCGATAAACTGAACAGTCCGCAAAGCGGTACAACCATGATGAAAAGCGAAGAGACATTCTCCGGGGCTTCCGATCTGATGGGCAAATACGGCGTTTTTGCAACAAAAATCAAAGAAGGAAATCTGGCCAATTTTACTCCCTCTTTTGTCGCACGTAAATCTGTTTTTTGTATCGACAATCGTATCATTTATCTGGGTACCGGAATCAGCTGTTCTCAGAAAGAACCTAATATATATCCTGTAGAAACCACCTTATTCCAGCAAAAACTAAACAATGATGCCGAATATTTCCTATACAATGGCCAACCGCTGAATGCTTTCCCGCTGGAAGAATCAATCGATTTAAACTCTGCAGCAATATTTTCAGATCTCATTGGAAATTATTATCGCATTGAAGCAGGTCAAAAAGTAGTCATGCTTAAAAAAGATCAGCAATCCAAACATTCAGAAACCAAAGCTGATACGCAGGGCAAGTTTGCCACACTCTATATTGACCATGGTACTAATCCTGCAGATGCCGGATATGAATATATGATCGCTATTCAGCCAAATGTAAATGAGATTAGCCAGTTGCAGAATAAATCCTATGAAGTTGTGAAGAAAGATAATACAGCACATATCATTCTGGATAAAATTGCAAATGTGAGAGGTTATGCCATTTTCGAAACTTATAATAATGATGATGATGCATATATCATCGCTGCAGATGAGGAATTATTAATTATGCTTCAACCACAAGAATCAACTGCTTTGTCATTGAGTATTTGTGATCCTAATATTAACATCGGAGACAATTCATATACATCAACTTCTGATTCTGAAGTCATAACAAAAGAGATTGTACTGAAAGGTTTGTGGACCATGAATAGTGCCAATACTCAGATTAGTGTTTTACCGAATGTATCAAATCGTACAACTACAATAGTGGTATCGCTGATAAATGGTGCGCCTGTAAATATGCAGTTATCACTCGATGAAACACCTTCGTCTATACACGATAAACCGGCTGATTATAGTATATACACAGAAAATAATGAACTTATAATTACCTCGAACAATCCCGGATATATTTATATCTATAATACACAGGGTATATGTATAAAAACATACACGATAAATAACGAGCGATTAACAGTAACCTTACAAAAAGGAGTGTATATACTTGAAACACAGTTTGGTAATAAGAGTGGTAAAAAGAAAATAGTCATTTAAAATACAAATACAACATAAAATCTGTGATGTACAATAATAGACGTTTTATGTATGATTTGTATTATTTCTGATTACAATTCTATCATACATTTGTCTGTGAAATGAAACTACTACCTGGTAATACAAATGAAAATTTTAATGAAATCTATTAATATGAAAACTAAATTATTGAATAAATCAATTCTATTATTATTCTGTATTTCTTTCCTTCTGATTACAGGATGTGAAGATAAAATCGAAGTACATCGTGTAGCTGTATCTGAGGTCTTAAATGTGACTTCCAATTCTGCTGAATGTGTTGTACATGTTGATCTTAACAACTCTTCTAAAATTACTGAACGTGGTATTATTTATGACAGCAAAGAATGGGATAACCATATTGTTATAGTTGATGCAGGAAAAGGTGACGGAACTTTCTCATTGAAAATGGAAAACCTGAACCCGGGTACTATCTATGGAGTAAGAGGTTTTGCAAAAAACAGCGAAGGTGTAATATATAGTGCTGTATTTAGTTTCAAAACTCCTCTTCTTGAAAGCTCACTTCAGGATGTTGAAGGTAATGTTTATAAAACTGTTATCATCGGTAAGCAAGAATGGATGGTGGAGAACCTTCGTACTACTAAATATAATGATGGTACCTCGATTCAGAAAATCACAGCAAATGGTGCATGGCAGGGAGCTAATAATAATGGTGCATATTGCTATTACAGCAATTCAGATGAAAATCTGTCTAACTATGGCAATCTTTATAACTGGCGTGCAGTAAATCGACGTATTCCTGCAGGAACAGGTGATTTGGTTCTTGCTCCGGAAGGCTGGAGAGTTCCTTCAGTATCTGACTGGAATACATTGAAAAATCATTTGATAAACCATTTATATGGTCATGAAGGTGTTCAGGATAACGTAATTGCAAAATCATTGGCCGATAACTCTTTATGGCTGGAATGTGATATGCCCGGAACAATCGGCTGGAATATGTCAACCAACAATACATCTGGTTTCAGCGCACGTCCTGCAGGTTACAGAACAGAAAGAGGTGTTTACAATTCAATTGGCGAAAAAGCTTATTTCTGGAGCAGCGATGCGGTAGAAGGTGTCATTAAAGATATCTCTTACTTCGTGACTCTATCATTCAATAGTAATGAATTTGTTACCGACAGTAAAGAATTTGAAGAATCAACCGGTGGTAATTCTAAATTGGCAGGTTTTTCTGTACGTTGTATGCGCGATATCGAATAACACTGAACTAAACTACTGACTTTAAAATAAAATGAAAATAAAATCAACCTATTTAACGAATATGAAAACACCTAAAACATCCATGAAAGGGCGTTTGGTCGGAATGTTATGTTTATTCTTAATTTCCACAATAACATTTGCTCAAAATCTAACGATATCAGGTACTGTACTTGATGTACATAAAGAACCGGTAATTGGTGCATCTGTAATACTTGAAGGTAGTACCGGTGTAGGAACAATTACCGATTTTGATGGTAACTTTACTCTTCCTAATATACCATCAAATGGAAAGATCAGCATATCTTATATTGGTTATCGTACGCAGGAAGTTCCTGTAAATGGTCGTACATCTTTTTCAATTACTCTCGAAGAAGATTCAAAACAGCTTGATGAAGTTGTGGTAGTAGGTTACGGCGTTCAGCGTAAAAGTGACCTTACAGGATCAGTATCATCAGTTAAAGCTGAAGATGCTTTAAAAACAATGCCAACATCTAATGTAACCGATGCGCTACAAGGTCGTATGGCCGGTGTATCAATCGTTTCATCTTCGGGCCAGCCGGGTTCAGGTAGCACAATTCGTGTTCGTGGTGTAAACTCTATTTCAGGTGATGGTGGTCCGCTGGTTGTTATCGATGGTTTTATTGGTGGTGAGCTATCAGCTTTGAATCCATCAGACATCGAATCGATTGAAGTGCTGAAAGATGCATCGGCAACTGCAGTATATGGTTCGCGTGGTGCAAATGGTGTTCTTCTTGTGACTACAAAACGTGCGCAAAAAGGGACAACACGAGTTACTTATAGCGGCTATGTTAATCTGAAAACTCCTGGAAAATTACCAACTCAGCTTTCTGCGGCCGATAATGCACGTCTGCAAAACAGCTATATGGAAGAAGTTTATGGAATACCTCCATATACTGTAGGTCGCTATTTCACAGATTCAGAAATTGCTGCATATGAAAGAGGAGAAGGCGGTTTTGATTATCTTAACGGTACTTTCCGCAATGCCATAGAGCAAATGCATGAAATCTCTGTATCGGGTAGTAGTGATAAAACTCAATACCTGGTTTCGGCAAGTTTCAATCTTGACGAAGGTATTGTTAGAAACTCTGAAGGAACACGTGCCAATTATCGTGCAAAAGTTGATACAGAAATTCGTTCATGGTGGAAAGCGGGAGCAACTCTTTGGGGTTTCTATCGTAAAAATTCAGGTCCTAACTTTGGTCAGAATCTGAATGTATTGAACCGTGCTTTGATGTTCCCTCGTTTCCTTGACATGAAAGATGAAGAAGGCAAATACAATGATTTGTCGCGTGAGCCGAATCCAATGCGTAAGATCAATGAAGTAGAAAGTGATGGATATACTTATAATTCATATTTCCAGGCTTATACTGATTTTAATATCATGAAAGGATTAACGTTCCGTTCATCAATCTCTTTTAATCTTGGTAATACTAATAATCAGAGTGCAAATACAGCAGAATCTTATCCTGCACATCCTTCTCAAAATGGATATACCTCTGCAACAGTCAGCAATAGCAACTCCTATGGATTCCTGAATACAAATGTATTGTCTTATATCAATGAATTCAATGAAAAACATCGTATTAATGCTACAGCTGTATTCGAACAGTCTTACAACACAACATTTACAAGTGGTATAACTGTGCGCAATCTTTTTGATGATAATATCAACTTTAATAATATGGGTCTGGCTCAGACGGTTGATACACCATCATCAAATCGTATTAAAACGACAATGATGTCTTTCATGGGACGTGTTAACTACGTTCTGTTAAACCGCTATATGATTACTGCTTCTTACCGTTATGATGGTTCATCTCGTTTGGCAAAAGGCAATCAATGGTATGGTTTCCCATCGGTAGCATTGGCATGGGATGCGCAAAAAGAAGGTTTTCTGTATGGTGTAGACTGGTTAAGCCAGGCTAAATTAAGACTTGGATATGGTGTTACAGGTAATCAGGCTGTTCCTGCATATTCGGCTTACTCGATGATTTCTCAAAGTGTAGATAATAAAGGAAACATTTCTCTGTCGGGTACAAGACGTGCTAATCCTAACCTGAAGTGGGAGAGTACAACCCAGTACAATATCGGTCTGGATTTCGGTTTTATGAATAACCGCTTCACTGCTTCAGTAGATTTATACAATAAGTTGAGTAAGGATGTAATCCTTGAAGTTACGCTTCCGGCAACAACAGGTTTTACTAACGAATTAATTAATGCCGCAACTATCCGTAACCGCGGTATTGAAGTAACGCTTGGTGCAGATGTTATTGATAATAGAAATTTCAGATGGCATACAGATGTGATTCTGTCTCATAATGAAGGTATCATTAAACGTATCGACGGAATTAAACAGTTCATGGAACTTAGCGGAAATTTTGAAAATACAGCATATCGCTATATCGTTGGCGAAAAAATTGGTACCATGTGGGGATACATTAACGATGGCATCTGGGGAACTGATGATATTGCTAATGCTCCTGCAGGTACTAATCCGGGCGACTATAAATATGTGGATCTTGACGGTGACGGACAAATTACACCAGATAAAGACCGTACAGTTATTGGTTGCGGACAGCCAACTTTCAACTGGGGATGGACAAATACATTCAACTTCTTAAACTTTGATTTCTCTGTATTCTTAACTGGTTTCCACGGCTTTGATATTTATAATAATAATGACTGGTTGACAGTTGTAGATAGCCGTGTTTCGGCAAATCCGGAATGGTTGAATCGCTGGACTCCTGCTAATCAAAATACAAATATCCCAAGTTTCCAGGGAAAAAGCAGTGACAAAGGAATATCATCAAGACATGTTGAGAAAGGAAACTTCATTAAGGTTAAGACCCTTACTCTTGGATATAACTTCAAATTTCCATGGATGCAACAGGCTACAATTCACAATCTGCGATTGTTTGCTTCTGCACAGAACCCTTTTATCCTGACAAAATATAAAGGGATTGATCCTGAAGTAACTTTGAAAAACACCTTGACGCCCGGTGCGGATTGGGGATACTATCCAAATGGCAGAAACTTTATTTTCGGTATGACAATAACCTTCTAAAACCTTTAACACAACTTGGATTATGAAACTACATAAATTATTATTAACAGGAATTTTAGGTATATCTGCTTTGGCAGGTATTACCTCTTGTGTTGACCTTGATCAGCGTCCAATCTCATTTTATACGCAGGAAGATTATGTACCTTCTCCTGCAAGTTTTGAATCATTGGCAAATGGTATCCTTAAAACATTTCGTGACGGGGGTGTTAATGCCAACGGAAACTATGCATTCAATTGCCGTAATATGGCCATGAGTATTGGTGCAGATGATGTTATTGATGGAAAGAAATCTGTTACACGTCTGACTTATTTCGATCAGATGAATATTCAGGATTATACCAATAATGATATTAAGATAATGTGGGAGCTTCTTTATACAACTGTTCAGGCTTCAAGTTCTTTGGCCAAAGACATTCTTGTAAAACAAATTCCACAGGAAGAATTCCAAAGCACTTTTGCTGGTGATACGCTGTTGGTTCAGGAACGTTTTGATGCAATTGAATGTAAACGTTTAATTGAAAGTGGCGCTATAAATAATGACCAGGATGTACTGACTTATTTAGGTGAAGCATATTTCATGCGTGCTTTGAGTTATTTTTATCTGACACGTTTCTGGGGTGATGTTCCATGCTTTGCCAATCATTTGAATACAAAAAGTGTAGATGGTATTGAAGCGGTTAATCAAATGGTTCCACGTACACCGACTAAAGAGGTTTACGAAAAAATGATTGTACGTGACTTATTATTAGCAGTCGAATTACTTCCTCGCGAAAGTCGTTCTGAAGATAATTCAACTCCAAGTGTCTGGGCAGCAAAAACACTTTTGGCGCATGTATACTTAACAATGGCTGGATGGCCTTTGAAAGATACTTCTAAATATAAAGACTGCTATGAATTGTGTGACGATATTATTCGTAACAGCGATTATTATCTGACAACAAAATGGTCACAACTATGGCGACTGAATAAAACTACTGAAAGCAATGAGCATATTTTTGCTCTTCATCACTATAAAGAGAATAATCAGGCTGCAAACTATGGTATGTCTTATTTTGCTACTGAAGAGAATGTTGGCGGTGAAGGTTGGTCTGATTATTTGATGGATGCAGAATTCTTCAAAAAGTTCCCTGAAGATGAACGTCGTGAAGCCATTGCTGTAACAGAGTTTGAAAATGAATATGTTGAGGGTGGTCAGAAAAAAACACGACTTCTTCCTTATACTCAATCTTCTAAGAAAGCACCGGCAATTGGAAAATATCGTGATTATGGTGGCAAAGAAAGTGCACAAACTCCGGGTATTACACCTATTTATCGTTTTGCAGAAGTTTATCTGATGTATGCTGAAGCTTATAATGAAGCCAATAGCGGTCCTAATGCAGATGCAATTCGTTATGTGCAGATGATTCGTAATCGTGCAGGTTATGCTTCTACTATTCCTGCATCAGCAACATATGATGATTTTAAGAAAATTGTATTCGATGAATATGGTTGGGAGTTCTGTGCAGAAGGTAAACGTTGGTTCCAGTTAGTACGTACAGAGACTGTTGTTGCTCAAAACCAGTTTAATTCTGAAGTTAAGGCAGCATTGGATAAAAGAGGAATTCGCACCGAGGTTGATGCCCAAAATAATAAAGGATACCTGATGCCAATATTGAGTACATCTATTGATGATGCTAAAAATGTGGGTGTTATCATTACTCAGAATCCGGGATACTAATTCTTTAATAAATATATTAACTGTTTAAAATTAATACTTATGAAAAAACTTACTTTTTCATTGTTGGCATGTGCCTGTACGCTTTTTGCGAGTGCTCAGGTTTATGTTAAACCAGCCGCCGATGGGGGAAGTGATTCTAATGATGGTCTGAGCTGGGCTAATGCCAAAGCTACTGTTGCAGAAGCAATTCCTGTTGCCAAAGAAGGTGGCCATGGTGCTGTATGGGTACAGAAAGGTACATATGTTGGTGCATGGGGAACTTCATGGAACAATACTTCATTAGGTGGAGTATCTCTTTATGGTGGTTTTAATGGTGATGAAACGTCTATAGGTCAGCGTGTAAAAGGAACAAATCCATGGGATTATTCTAATGAAACGATCATTCAGTTTGGATTAGGTAGTGGCAATGGTTTTCAATGTGCTTCTTTGCCTGTCGCAAATGGAATCGTAATTGATGGTTTCTCTTTTAAAAATATGACTGCCGAAACCATTGGTGGTTTTCAGATTCGTGATAATGTAACTGTTCAAAACTGTATCTGGGCAAATAATACAGGTGCTTCAACAATGACACAGCCATTAGTAAACTTATATGTTTCTGGCTCTCATGGTCCTGGTACACTTAAAAACTGTTTGTTCAGTGAAAATGTGCTTGCTGCACAGAATATCACACAGGTATCTCCAACTACTGCAACAAGTACTGCTGTAGTAGAAGGATGTTTATATGTAGGTAATGAATCGTCACATCGTATCAATTTTGTTTATAATAATGGTACTTCTTATTTATCAAACAATATCTATGTAAACAATAAACCTGCTATTGATGTAATTGGAACTAATTCTCCAAATCATCAGATTGTAAACTGTTTATTGTATAATAATGAACCGGGCAATCAGGCAATTGCAGCACAGGGCTTATTGGTAAATAACACTGTTGTTAATAATAAGGCAAGTAAAGATGGTGGCTTTGGCGGAGTATCGGTAGTTGCTGATGCTAAAGTTTATAATACGATTGTTCGTGGTAATACAGATGCTTCTGGTGAGCCGGTTGCTTTTGTAGGTGATGTAGCAGCCGAAATTAAAAACTGTAATTACAATGGTTCATTAGGATCTGCTATCATTTCAGCAGATAATTATCCTTCTGCAGATAATACTGCCGCTGGTTTTGTTTCACCTTCTGCATTTGTTGGAAGAGATATGACTCAGACTGCTGCGCTTTTGGCAACTAACTGGGAATTAATGAACAAACCTTATGCTACTATTGGTATGGGTAATAATTCTTATTTCCTGAATACACATTATGCTACTTCTTCATCTCTTGATTTAGCAGGAAATACACGTATCCAGCAGGAAGTTATTGATCTTGGTGCTCTGGAAAGTTCATATGCTGCACCAGCAAAACCAACGCTGACGGTAGCGGAAGGTGTAAATGGTACAACTTCTACTGATAAGAATGGTCAGTACTTTATTGGCGAAGGTATCGATATTACTTCTACTCCTGCTGATGGCTATATGTTGAAAAGCTGGACTGTAAATGGTACAATTGTATCGACTTTAAAGGATTTCCAATATGTGATGACTGATGCTTCTGTAACTCTTACAGCAAACTTTGAAGCAGCTCAGGAATTTACATTAACTGTAATTGCAGGTGAAAATGGTAGTGCATCTGTAGATAAATCAGGTACATATTTTACAGATGCAGTTATTTCTTTGACTGCAACTCCTAATACCGATTATTTATTTGCATACTGGTCTGATGAAAATGGAAACATTGTTTCAAAAGAAGCTTCATTCGACTTTACAATGCCTGAAAGAAATGTAACTCTTACTGCTAATTTTAAATATTATCTGACTCGCTATCTGATTAGTGAAAAGGGTAGTGATATTACATGGTCGAGAAATGCTCAACAAGGTGAAACAATCATTAACCTGACTACAGTAGGTGTTCCGTTTGATGAATTTGTACGTGATAACATGTGGCCTTCACCACTTGGCGAAGGTGATGAAGTATGGTTGATCGGTGACTGGTTCGAAATTTATCAACCACTTGAGTTTGTTGATGCAGGCGTTAAATGGTATGGTGGTTTCGAAGGAACTGAAACTTCAACTGATGAACGTGCTAAAGAAGATTTAGATGGTAATGGTATTGTGGAACCATGGGAATTTACTTATCAGACAGTATTTGATGGTCAGATGCAAAACTTGTCAATTGTAGGCACTGTATTGAAAATGAATGGTGGTATCTATGTTGATGGTGTTGTAATTCAGGGTGGCCGTCAGGGTGCAGTTGATTCTGGCGCTGGTGTACGTGTTGGTGAAAATGATGCAAATGCGCTTCCGTCAGTATTGAGAAACTCTGTAATCCGTAAGAATCTTGTTACAGGTTCTGGCTCTGCTTCAGCATATGTTTGTGGTGCAGTTGCCGAATATAATAGTACAATTGATCGTTGTTTGATTGAAGACAATCTGATGGATGCTACTAATACAGGTGCTACTTATGGCGCTGGTGCTACTGCTCCTCGCTTAGGTTCTGTAATCTCTAACTGCGTTGTACGTAATAACCGTAACTTTGGTACTTCTGGTGTTAATAATCATGCAGGAGGTTTGAAAGTTACTGGTGGTAAAATTATTAATTGCCTTATTTACAATAATATTGCAACTCGTGGTAGTGGTATCTATGTAAATGAAAACTCTAATTCACAGGTACAGTTCTGTACAATAGTAAATAATAAATCTATTTCTTATGTTGCTGACGGAACACAAAACTTTGCATCGGGAGCAGGTATATATTTCCGCGGTCGTAACGGTGGTGGTTCTTTAGAAAATTCAGTAATCTGGAATAATGAATGTTCAAATACCGGTCGTAACAACATCTATTTTGAAACAGATGGTAGAGAAGGTAAAGTATGTATGGGTGCTAATGCTTATAATGGTGGTGCTGATGACTTACTTCCGGGAACATTTACTCCTCTTTACGGAAATGAGAATACAATAACAGATCTTTCTGAATCAGGAGTATTCGAAAACCCATCTTATGCTATTGGCTATATTTCTGATCCTATCTGGGAATGTGACTGGACTCCTGCTTCTTCTCAACTTAATGTTGGCGTAAAATTGGTAGAAGAAAATGAACATGATTTCTTTGGAAACTTACGTCCTGAAGAAAACCTTACATTGGGTGCTATTGAATATGGTGCCGGTACAGGTATTGAAGGTATTGTTTCTTCGAAAGATAAACTTGATCCATTCGTATATTACTCAGAAGGCAAGATTTTTGTAAATAACATGACTGATGTTGCAGTTGAAGTATACACTGTTGATGGTGTAAAAGTAGCAATGTCAGCTTCATCTTCTGATCACTCATTCGAGATGCCGGAAGGTATGTATATTGTTGTTGTAAATGATGCTTCTTCTAAAGTTTCTGTTAAACTTATGGCAAGATAACCCTCCTTTATTACGATAAATTTAAATTGTGTTTCAGACAAATCCTATAGTTTATATCCTGTTTTAAGATATATTCTGTAGGATTTGTTTTCTCGATACCTTTCAATTAAATTTTATTTAAAACTATAATGAACGTGAGAAAACTAATATCTTTTATAACCCTTATATGCTTTTCGGTCTGTATTCAGGCAAGAGTGATATTTGTTAGTCAGAATTCTACCGGAGACGGATCTTCATGGGAAAATGCGCTAAATAGTATTTCGGCTGCTCTCGCTCTGGCACAACATGGAGATGATATTTATGTTGGTGCCGGTATTTATTCTGAAGTCTGGGGAAAACCAAAACCCGGAGTTAGTATTTTAGGAGGATTTAACGGAACTGAATCCTCAGCAGATGAAAGAGAGATGATTTCGGTTCTTCCTTTTGATTTTAAGAATGAAACTATAATTACTGTTCTTAATAGTTCAGTTATCAATGCATCTACTTCTCTCGATGATTCTGATAATGTAATTATTGATGGCTTTACTTTCAAAAATTGTATCAATAATAATTCTATTATGATATTGCGCGGTGGTATTCATTTAAAAAATTGCCGCTTTATCGATAATACAACTACACTGGCTGCAACACCTCCCGGTACGAATAATCTGGTATTGTTTAATATGACCGCCTTAAGTGGTGCATCACAACTGAATTCAAGCATTGTGAATTGTCTTTTTGAAGGTAATAAGAATGAGCAGAATCAGAATATTCTTGGCATAAGAGCAGATGTAGAAAATAGCTTCGTTATTGTGGATAATTGTATTTTCAGAAATAATATCACAGATCTGGAAAGTGGTTCGACAAATGCAAATATTCTTTTAGCAGCTGGCAACAATGGTTTCACATCCATCAGAAATTGTCAGTTATATAACAATTCATCAAAACAGGCTGCCTTAAGTGCGGCTGCTAATGCTGAGATAGTAAACTGTCTGATTTTTAATAATACATGTGGTACAAATCATGTCTTACTGGCTGGTAAAATGTATAACTCTGCTGTTTTAAATAATAGCAGTCGTTTCTGTTTCAATAGTAATACAGCAGGTGTATACAATTCGGTTATTGCAGGTAATAAGACTGCCGGCATTGCTGTAAACAATACTAATTATACCACTTTTGAACTTAAAAACAGCGCCATAGATAAAGCAGCTCCTTCAGTTGGGATATATGATGAACTCATAATTCTTGATAATATCACTGAAGCCGGATTTATTACTCCGACAACATTTTCCGGAATAGCTGCAAATTCTTCTCAGGAAACTCAAATCTTGCAGTCAGACTGGAATGTGCATCATTCATCACCTTTAGTGAATTCAGGTAAGGCTGATTATTTTATTTCGTCACGATACGGAAATGATAATAATAAAGACATAACCGGAAATCAGGTACGTTATTATCATGCTTATACTGATCTCAATGCATTTGAGGCTGTAAAATTGTCATTGAATATTATAATTGGTGAAGGTGGAGAGCTTTCTCATAACCAAACCGGACATTATATGGAAGGACAAAACTTAAATCTTTCTGTTATTCCTTTGGCTGGTTATCGTGTAAAAGAGTGGCGAAATCAGGATAATGAAATTATAGGAAATACGGCTTCAATTAATTATCTAATGCCTGATTGTCCGCAAGTTTTAACCGTATCTTTTGAAAAAACAGATACGCAATATACGCTTAATGTTATTGCAGGTGATGGTGGAACAGTAACTGATGTATCAGGTCAATACTATTCGGATCAGATTATCAGCCTGAAAGCATTCCCATTAATTGGTTTTAAGTTTAAAAACTGGACAGATACCGATGGAAACATTTTATCTGTTTCATCTGATTTCAACTTTACTATGCCTGATAAGGACATTATTGTTACGGCTAATTTTGAAAGAAAAAATGATGATGCTGCTAATGCTCATCAGTTTGATTTTGAAGGCACAGAAGTGAATGCACAATGGAATGCAGAAGATGGCGTGATTTCTATTTCGGATGATCGCAGTCAGACAGGTACGCAGTCTTTGTGTTGGGTTACATTGCCCCAAGAAAGAAATGTTTTGCGTATTGATCTGGTAAACTCCTATCTTACCGCATCTCTAACAACCTGTTATTTTAATATTTACAATACTGATGCTTTGCGCGATGGTACTTTAGAAATTAATTTCTATAATGCTTCTGGAACAAAAGTTCGTACTGCCACTCAATCTATGAATTTTATTGGCTGGAGAGAATTTGAGCGCAGATATGGTACCGATTTTGCTCAGAAAGCACCTACTAACCGTGTTGCTTCTATTGAATTTATACTTCATAATCCTAATTCATCAGCAATGAAGATCTATTTAGATCGCGTTGATCTGGAAGGTACAGTTGGAGGTAATAAATTCGCCACAGACTGGTGTTCGCCGGATGCCGGCTTATTCACAGGAGAAGCTTTACTAAAAGAGTATGCTTTGATTGCTGATGCTACATTGCCATATCTGCAACCATCAGAAGATGAACTTCAGAGTCTTGCATTAATTAAAAGCCGTAATACGATTACATTAAGAGCCGGCAATATTGATGCTGCCCGTAAATTTGTAAATGATCTAAATATTTCGCGAAATGAAGATGGTACGATCAAAGCTGATTATAAAGCATTACGCGATTGTGGTTTGATAGAAACATCTTCTATTATCGAAGTTTTAACACGTATTGAAACACTTGGATATGCTGCACAAACATCAGCCGAAGATAAACAATTACTAACAGATTATCTGGATTATGTTTTCGATCAGGATTATCTGTTCAGAACAACAGCTTTTGCTGCAAGCGATTATACGCTCGTAAGAAATCTGGGCCAGTCATTTGTAAATGCTTTCAAAGCTTGTGAGAGTCAACGCCACCAAAATGCAATGCTTAGTCTGATGCAATGGGTATTTGCTTACGGACATATGTACCGCTCCGATTATCTGACTTCACAAAATTCGGATGTAATACATAATTATATTGCTTATTATTTACAGATTATAGCAAATATAGATGATGCTACCGTTGCTGTAAGAGAATTGAACGGATTTAAACGCTATCTGGATCGTGCAACTGAGTATACACCGGGCAGTTCGGATCTTTTAAAACCAGACGGATCAGGTTTCCATCATAATACACACTATCCAAATTATATGTATGCATACAGGGGCTGGATTGATGCATGGTATACATTGCGCGAAACAATTTTCTCTCCGGAAATTGATGGCTATGAGCGTTTTAAAGATGCCGTCATGATGATGTGCAAATTGGCGACGCGTGGATCTTCAGCTAATTTCCTGGCAAATAGTCAGGGTGGCCGTAACCCGTTTGCTGCAGGTATACGTTTGGTTCTTAGCAAACCATATCTGACGAAACTTTCGGCTGTAGGAGCGGATTTATATGGTACAGATTCTGATACAGAGCTCGATGATTTCGCTGCATACATGTTTGATGCAGACTCATCGAATAATGATTTTGATGGTTTTTATGCTTTCAACTGGAGTCCTGCAGGTGTTTACCGACATGGCAACTGGGTAGCAACTATGCGTGCGCCAACAACCAAATTCTGGGGTGCAGAAATTTATTCTTCACGCAATCGCTTCGGTCGCTATCAGAGTCATGGTACTTTAGAAGTATTATATAATCATTCGACTAAACCTACCGGCTATCCTTCAAGTAATTCAGAAAGCGGATGGGACTGGAATGTAGTTCCCGGAGGAACAACTGTACACTATACTTCGTGGCAGGAAATGATGCCTAACAAGAATACCACTCAGCGCTTTGATCAGTTTACCAGGACCAAGAATTTCAGCGGAGCATTATCTATGGGTGACTGTGGAATATTTGCAACGGATTTCGATCAGATTGATACCTGGTCTGTTACCTGTTTTTCACCGACAGAATTGAAATTTAAGAAATCAGTATTTGCCATCGATGGTAAGTTAATATCTCTGGGATCGAATATAAGCAGTTCATCTTCACCAGCTAATACAAATATAACTGCTACAAATCTTTATCAGTCGTTTAAACCGCTGAATCAGACATTTATAAATGGTGAGGTTTTATCACAGAGTCAGAACAATAATGTTTATACAGGTAATAACTGGATAATAACTCCTGAAAATACAGGCTATTATATTCCGTCAGGCAACGACAATTTGGTTATGTTTTTTGGTGAACAATCCTCTCCGGTTGATGATGCTTCAAACATAAATTCACCGGGTTCGGCCATTGCTTCTAAAGCTTATATTGATCATGGCATCACGCCTGAGAATAAACATTATCATTTTATTGTAGTACCAGATGCTGATGAGGCAATCATGAATCAGACAGCAAATGAAGTTGCCACTGATGGTGGTTCGCTTTATACGATTAATGCACAAAATGAGCAGGTACACAGTATAACTTATCATTCAATGAATATGACGGCATATGCCTTCTTTGCAGCAATGGAAGAATTGAGTTTCGGACCTCTTGCATCTGTAGGCTCAGAAATGCTTTTGATGCATGAGGCTAAGAATGAAACAGAGCTTGCTTTTGCAGTTTGTAATCCTGATCTGCGTCCGCAAAATGTTTCTGTTGGCTGGACTTCTACTCCGACATATACTTTTATCCGATTGAAAGATAAGTGGATATTATCTTCTGAAAGTAATGAAAACATTGTTGTTTCGAATGATGAAAATGGCACCTTAGTTTCATTAATGCTGAAAGATGGTATGCCGGTTTATTTTAATTTGAGTAAAGAAGACGGAAGTGTAGGGTTAACTGATGAAACAGAAATCAACAATTCGCATATATGGGTTGAAAATAAAGAATTGCATATTATATCTTCTTCAGCTTCTGTTGCAAGAGTGTTTAATTCATCCGGATTGAATATCCATACGACAGTTTCTTCTGGTCGTCATCTTATTCCTCTTACTCAGGGAGTTTATATAGTACAATTACAGACTGGTAATGATATGATTACAGAAAAGATTATCGTTAACTAAATAAGTCTGCTACCATAAAAAATGCCTGATAAATAATTATCAGGCATTTTTTATGAAATATATTATAACTAATTATTCTGTCTCTTTCTCTTCAGCAGCTACCTCATTTTTACGATAGCTCATCGGACTCACATTATAAACATCCTTAAAACATTTACTAAAATATCTTGAAGATGAGAATCCTATTCTGTCAGATATTTCAGCAATATTAAGTTCAGGGTTATTGCGCAACATTACTGCACCTTTTTTCAATCTGATATTAAGAATAAAGTCATTTGGCGTCTGACCGGTAACTGCTTTTAATTTTGTAAACAGATTTGTTCTTGCCATTCCCATTTCGCGTGCGAAAATATTCACATTAAAATCCGTATTATCCAGATGCTTTTCAATAATTACCATTGCGCGGTCAAGCATTTCCTTATCCATTGGATTGGTCGCAAGCATTTGAGCAAAAGCCTGCGGTTGTTTGCTAAACTTCTCTTGCAGTATTATTCGTGAATTCACGAGATTATTGCAACGAGATACCAGAATATTCATATTAAAAGGCTTGGTAATATAATCATCAGCACCAAGTTTTAGCCCTTCAATAGTATGTTCAACTGCCGTTCTTGCTGTCAGTAATACCACAGGTATATGACAAGTATTGAATTCTCCTTTTATCTTTTTACAAAGATCCGTTCCAGACATGCGGGGCATCATTACATCGCTTAAAACAAGATCGGGCATCTCACGTTCAATAATCTCATAAGCTTCTATACCATCATGTGCTTTAAACACCTGATAGAAAGTACTGAAAACATCGGCAAGCATATCACAGATTCCTTCATCATCTTCTACGATAAGAATCTTAGCATCGGTTGGCTGCAATTCCGGTAAATTATTGCTTAGCAATGATTCATTTATTAATGTAATATTATGCTGTGTCAGATCAGTTTCCTGTACATATTCTCTTTTATGATCGAAAATCTGTGATTCCTCAAAATGTGAATTCCCTGATTTCAATGCTATCGTAAAGGTTGAACCGTTGCCGATTTCACTTTCTACATAAATATCACCATGATGAAGTTCAATTATACCTTTAGTTAAAGCCAGTCCTATACCGGTTCCTGCTCCGGTAGCCATAGAAGTGAATTGCTCAGCCTGATAAAAGCGATCAAATATCTTATCAATCTCTTTGGCGTCGATGCCCATGCCATTATCTGATATGCGAATACATACAAGATCATTTTCGCATTTTACAGACATGATAACCTGTCCGCCTTCATTTGAATGCTTTAATGCATTTGACAGTAAATTATTTATTACTTTCTGCATTTGCTTCTGATCATACCAAAGTTCAATTTCCTCATTTTCTTTCTCAAATATGAAACTGATATTCTTACTGTTGGTATATTCTCTGAAGATCAGATAATTCTCATTCAGGAAATGTATTATATTATGCTTGCAAACATGAATCTTCATATGTCCCTGTTCTTGTTTCCTGAAATCAAGAAGTTCAGTAATCAGCTCTCTGAGTTGCAGACTACTTTTATATACTCCCAAAAGCTTATTATAAACTGCCGGGGTAAAACTCTGTAATTGCAATAAAGTCTCAACCTGGCCAACGATAAGTGTAAGCGGGGTACGAAACTCATGCGAAATATTGGTAAAGAAACGTAGTTTCGTCTGATTCAATTCCTCAATATCTTCATTATGCTTCTTTTCATAGCGTAATGATTCTTGTAAACGGATTCTTGCCTTATAAGCACGTATCAGATAGATGATGAGACTTAGTGTAGCAGTAATATAGAACATATACGCCCACCAGGTGCGATACCAGGGTGGTAAAACAATGATATCTATTCTTGCTTCATCAACTTCAGCCTGTTTGGCTTTGATGATTAATGTATAATGTCCGGGGTTAAGATTGGTATAAGTAATATTCGTCTGATCTCTTTCAAGTAAGTTCCATTGATTTGAAAAGCCTTCAAGTTTATATAAAATCTCACTTCTGTTGGCAGGTATATGATTCGAAGTAGAGAAATCAATGGTGAATACATTTTGTTCAGCTTTGAGTTTTATCTCGGGAGTATAACATAAATCCTGCTGTAATATACCGGTTTGGTCGCCGGGAAATATCTCATGATTATTCACCCACAAACGGGCTGGTATTATTCGATATGGTTTGGGTGTAAAATGCAAATCCTGTTCATTAAATGAAATCATTCCCTGTATACTACCAAGATAAATTTCTCCGGTAGGAGATACATACAATGCATTTTCGTTTATCCCTGAAAGCGGGAAGCCATTTTCTGCATTATAATTAAAGAAGCGTTCCTGTTCTTTATCAAAGATAGATAAACCCTGAATTGTTATCAGGAATAATTTATTCTTATCATTGTTTGATTCGTGTATTTCATAAACACAGTCATTCGATAAACCATTATTTATTACATCATAATTGCTGAAACTTTTGTTTTCAGCATTAAACAGATCGAGTCCGCTACCGGCTGTTGCAAACCAGAGGTTTCCATCACTATCCTGCATGATGTTATTCACATTATTATTATTCAGGCTTTGCGGATTATTCATTTCGTGTCGATAATTTATTAATTCATCCGTATCAAAGCGATAAGAGAATACCCCTTCACCAGTTGCAGCAATCCAAAGAGTATTGTTTTTATCGACAAGAATATCTGCAACCATTTTAATTAGACGGCCTTCTTTGGAATCTTTAAATAATTGGCGACATTTTCCGCTTTTAATATCAAAATGTACAACACCATTCTGAGTGGCGATGATTAAATTATCTTCATAAGGCGTTATATCGCGAATAATATCTGAGGGTAAACTTGTCGGGTCTCCTTCTTTCATACGGTAGCAGGTGATATTGCCAGTTCTGATTTCATATTTATTCAGACCACCCAAATGTGTTCCGATCCACATAATATCATTCTTCTCATCATAATAAATTGATTTTATATTATTATGTGAAAGACTATTGGGCTTGCCATCACTTAGTATCCATTTATATGAATTATTCTTCCTGTTATAAACATTTATTCCTCCTCCTTCAGTGCAAATCCACAGATTTTCATGTTTATCTTTCAGCATTCGTCCTACAATCGGGTTACTTAAACCTTTTTCACGCTCTTCTGTATATTCATAGCGCTTATAGATTTCATATTCCGGATTGAAATAATTAACTCCGCCAAAATATGTCCCGAGCCAGATAGTACCTTGCTGATCCTTCTCGATGCACCATATAGAATTATGTGTCAGACTTCCTACTTTATTGTCCGGAGTATAAAGATCGAATTTCTTCGATTGTTTATTGAATCTGTTCAATCCGTTAAACGTACCAATCCATATATTTCCATGATTATCTTCGTTACATGATCGTACAAAGTTTGATGAAATAGAATTAGAATTTCCTGGTTGATGGCTATAATTTTCGATGAATTTATTCTGATCAATATGATACAGACCATGTTCCCAGCTTCCAATCCATAAATCTTTGTCTGTATCCTCGAAAATGCTTATGATATTTCCTTTTTCAATTATGAAGCTAAGTTCTCTTTCGGGCGAAAGACAGGCCACTCCATTGTTTTGAGTACCGATCCAAAGAACATCATTATCATCGAGATGCAGGCACGAAATGGTTATATCATTTCCGGGAACACGATAATAAAAGTCGAAATTGCGTGTGTTCTCATTGAAGATGTAAATCTCGTCTTTCTGTCCGATATAAAGTTTTTCTTTGAAGAAAATGCTGTTAATATTACCTTCGAGCAGAGTCGTGAATTTCTGTGAGGCAATATCAAATTCAGCTATACCTTCTGTACACAAAAGATATACTATACCATCTTTATTACCTGTAATACGAATAACCGTATTGCAAAAAAGACTATGTGGATTATTTTTCTCAAGCTTATAGGTTTTGATATCATTGCCATTGTATCGGTTCAGACCTTCACGGGTCCCAATCCAGAGGGTACCCCATTCATCAATATACAGATTATTCACTGAGAATTGTGATAATCCTTCGTTAGTGGTAAGATGTCTGAATGTGATATCGGATTGCTGTGAAAAACAAAATATGGTGTTTATGAGCAAACAAAAAAGAGTGAATAACTTTCTCACAATAATAAGATTAAAAAAGGTTTTTTATGGTCACAAATATAAAACATTATACTTATAAAGATTATCAGTAAAGTATATAAATACTTAATAACAATATACAAAACCATACATAACACTTCCAATAAAGTACAAATGGCCTTTGGCTGTACTTCAGATCTACAAATGTACTAATTGTGCTATTTCCTGAATTATTTCTACAACCCTGTATGGTTATAAACCTCTATGTTTGCACTGTGAATCAGAATTAACATTTAAATAAACCGTGAATATTATGAAAATGATTTTAGGTGCAATTAGCACTTCTATAGTTTTACTTGCTTCATGTAATTCTCAGAAGCAGTCTGATAATTGTTTCATTCAGAATAATATCGATAATGCAGTTGCACAGCATACGATACAGACAGATTTAATAGAAAGATCGGGTAAAATTCTTAATCCCCGTACTATAGATAGTAATGGTAATATTCATTATGTTCCTATTGATGACTGGTGCTCTGGTTTCTTTCCCGGCAGCATGTGGTTAACTTATGAATTGACCGGTGATAAAAAATGGGTGCCTTTGGCTGAAAAATATACAGAAGATCTTGATTCTGTGAAACATCTTAAATGGCATCACGATGTGGGTTTCATGATTGGGTGCAGTTATCTGAACGGATACCGTCTTAATAACAAAACAGAATATAAAGATGTAATTGTTGAAGCAGCACGTTCGCTTGCAACACGTTTTCGTCCGGGAGCAGGAGTTATCCAGTCATGGGATGCCGATCGCGGATGGCAGGGAACCCGTGGATGGGAATGTCCGGTGATTATCGACAATATGATGAATCTTGAATTGTTATTCGAAGCATCAATCATGTCCGGCGATAAGTCTTTATACGATATTGCTGTGAAACATGCCGATACGACACTCGAAAATCAGTATCGTGATGATAACAGCTGTTATCATGTTATTGATTACTGTTTATCTACAGGCAATGTCAGAAACAAACATACTGCACAGGGATATGCTCACGAATCTTCATGGGCACGCGGCCAGGCATGGGGTCTTTACGGATATATCACTTGTTACCGTTATACCGGCAATAAGAAATATCTTGCTCAGGCTGAAAAGATCTATGACTTCATCTTTACGAATAAGAATTTGCCTGCCGACCTCGTACCATATTGGGATTTTGATGCACCAAATATTCCGAATGAACCAAGAGATGCTTCTTCGGCTGCATGTACTGCCTCGGCTTTGTATGAAATGGAAGTTTATTTGCCTGGCAAAGGCTATAAAGAAACTGCCGACAAAATTATGGCAAGTCTGGCATCACCATCTTATCGTGCCGAAATTGGCACAAATGGTAACTTTATCCTGAAACATTCTGTTGGAAGCATTCCTCACAATGCTGAAATTGATGTGCCATTAAATTATGCCGATTATTATTTCCTTGAAGCATTGATGCGTAAACGCAATATGGAAAATGATTCAAAGAATACAATGGCGTATGTAAAAAAGTAAATTGAATAATGAATCGACCTTTCAAATATTTAATCGGGAGTCTGGGACTGATTGCTTTGAATAGCTGCGAAGCATCAAATGCAACTCAGGCCGGACAACCAAATGTGATTTATATTTTTCCCGACCAGTTTCGGAACCATGCGTTAGAATTTTGGGGAGACGAGAGTTTTCGCGAACAGGTTAATTTTACCCCCGATCCTGTTCGCACTCCTCGTCTTAACCAATTTGCCCGCGAGTCAGTAGTTTTATCATCTGCACAGAGTAACTGTCCGCTGAGCAGTCCTCATCGCGGCATGCTTTTTACGGGTATGTATGCCAATAAAAGCGGTGTTCCGCTTAATTGTAATTCGAGCCGCCCTATAAGTTCTTTGCGCGAAGATGCCATTTGTATGAGTGACGTTTTCAGTGAAGCTGGTTATGATTGTGCTTATTTCGGTAAACTCCATCTTGATTTCCCTACGCCGAACGACCCCCAACGTCCGGGCAGGTATGTTGAAGACAGAGTACCGGCATGGGACGCCTATACACCCCCGGGGCGTCGCCATGGATTTAACTACTGGTATTCTTATGGTACATTCGATGAGCATAAGAATCCGCATTACTGGGATACTGACGGACAGCGTCATGATCCGCAGGAATGGTCGCCCAAGCATGAAACGGATAAGGTCGTAGCCTATTTGCGCAACGAAGGAAATGTTCGCGATAAATCGAAACCATTCTTTATGATGATTGCTATGAATCCGCCTCATAGTCCTTATCGCTCACTGGAAGATTGTATGGAAGAAGATTATCTGCTTTATAAAGATACGTCTTTCGATAATTTGCTGATACGCCCTAATGCTGACCCGAATATGGAGAAAGCGCAGTGTGCCCCTTATTATTTTGCTTCCATTACCGGAGTTGATCGCGAATTCGGCAGAATTCTTGATACGTTGCATGATATGGGGCTGGATGAAAATACAATTGTGATTTTTTCATCTGATCATGGAGAAACAATGACCAGTCAGCGAACCGATGATCCTAAGAATTCACCCTATGCGGAATCAATGAATGTACCTTTTATCGTAAGATATCCGGGACAGTTAACTCCCGGTGTGGATGATTTGTTAATCTCTACTCCCGATGTTATGCCCACTGTATTGGGCTTAAGTGGATTAGAAGCACAGATTCCCGGTGATGTTCAGGGCTACAATTATGCTCCTTTATTTTTTGATAAAGATGCATCAGTTACTCGTCCGCAAGGTGCATTATATCTGCAAAATCTCAATGGAGATATTGATACTGAAGGTATGGTACAAAACTATTTTCCAGTTTCAAGAGGGATAAAAACACATCAGTATACACTTGCATTATACATTGATAAGAATACAAAACAACTCACACATAGTGTGTTATTTGATGATGTGAATGATCCTTATCAGTTAAATAACTTACCTCTTGAAGAAAATATAGATATAGTGAGAGAACTATGCGCTGAGATGGGAAAACAACTTAACCGTATCGAGGATCCATGGGCTTTAGAAAAGATTCTGGAAAATCAGTATGGTATAATATACAATTAAATGCTATAGAATTAGAATTAAATTTTGAACGTTTTTTTCATTCTGCCCTTTATACACTGTGAAGTATATAAAGGGCTTTTTAATATGGTAAAGTCCGGTTATTTCAGATTATCCAACCATTTACTTAGTTCATTTATCATTTGCTCATGATATTCAAAGCTTTCACGGTAACCCCAGCCATGTCTGCCGGTTGGCCAGATGTGAAGAGATGCGGGGATGTTATTTTCCAGTAGAGCCTGATAATATCTTAATCCGTTTACCGGAGAAACAGTTTTGTCATCGCTGCTGAAGGCAATGAAGGCGGGTGGTGTTAACGAGTCAACCTGTTGTTCGCCTGAAAACCGGTTTACCATTTCGATGGAAGCATTTTCCCCGATCAGATTTTGTCTTGATCCCTTATGTGTGTATTGCTCATCCATAGTTATCACCGGATAAAAGAGTATCTGAAACGAAGGTCTTTCCGCTTCGGGCGCCTGTGTAGCTACGGTCGAAGCCAGATGTCCGCCTGCCGAAAATCCGGCAATACCTACTTTGTCTTTATCGATATTCCATTCATCAGCTTTTTCACGGATGATTCTCATGGCTTCAATTGCATCAGAACCGGGTACTTCATAATAACCTCCGTTAGGCATTCTGTATTTTAGAACCGCAAGTGCAATACCTTTCTCATTCAGATAAGGTGCCCAGTCGTAGCCTTCATGGTTCATGGCCAGATGTCCGTAGCCACCGCCCGGACACATCAGTATCATTTGCTTTGTCGACTTCTCTTTTGCGGGAAGGAATACGCGAATGGTTGGCTTAAAGTTTTGTGTCTTATCATCGTAGGGCTGTTTATCGATTTCATTACTGTTTGGCTTGCCATTCGTCCATAAATCGATATCGATATATTTTTGATTTTCCTGCGAATTTACATTCATAGTAGTTATAAGTAGGAATAATAAAAGTTGAGTTACCTTTTTCATGTTTAAATCAGATATTAGAAGATTATTTTATGTGTTGAGCTAATTCCGTCTTTGATGATGCTGATGAGATAAACGCCTTTTTGTGGCAAGTCGAATCTTAACAAGTCTGAAGTAGATGTTTCAGAAGAAACTGCTTGTCCTTTGGCGTTGTAAATGACAACTGTCGCCCCTTCTGAAATATTCGATATAATGATACCGTCTTTTTCTGTGGTGATTAAGATATCATTTACCTGTCCGGCAATAATGCCTGTAGTATTGTCTACGATAGCTTCGAAAGTCAGACGGCTACAACCTGTGGGCATAGTGTAAGATATGGTATTGCCTTCAATAACATCTGTAGTCTGACTGCCGCTGATGGTCTTTGTCAGTTTCCAGCCAACCACCTCTTTATCATCTAATTTAGAGGTTGCATTCAGGCGAATTTCTCTACCGATAAAGAAGCGGCCATCGAATACACCACGGCTGAGCATGTTTTCGTTAAACGATACGTTCAGGTTTTGTGCATCGACCATTTCCGTATTGATCTTTACGGGTACAATTGTGTTCAGAGCAAAATACGAGCGCAGGTGTGAGTACATATAAGTCGTTCTGTTTCGCATCCAGGTCTTCATATTATTTACCTCGGTATTCCAGTCCAGCCATGCGTTATAGTCATGGTAGCGACTTTTGAAATGAGGGAATTCATAAGCGATATTGCTTTTCAGGCTATCTATAATGGCACCACCAAAATCAGCATTCAGAAAATCACCCATAGACACGGCAAAGCGGTCAATAAACTCATTTCTGAAACGTTCGTTATCTATCAGTCTTCTGAATAGTCTGGTTTCATCCCAGCCATTTGCCCAGTTTTCTTCGTAATTACCTGTGCGCAGAATAAAATTCAGATAGTTATAGGTGTGTTCTCTGCCATAGAGGCCCAATCCGAAATCAGTATCCTTAATAATCCAGCGCCATTTACCATCATCAGTGCGCGGACGCCACATCACGATATTGTTGCCCGGAAAATCGAGATTCACCTGATAGGTATTCAGGATAAACATATTCATGAATTCGCTGACATCCATCCACTCTTCCCACTCCTCATATGTATTGTTGGTTCTGGCATAGAACTCTTTAAAGGCGGTGTAGTTCACTTCATCACCCGCCTTCAGTTCAATCCAGTTTTCCAGCATATCGATATCCTCTAACTTATTATAGTTAGAATAGATATGATCTTCATTACTACGTTCGCGGAGATTAATGATGCCCATATACGAACCATTCAGGTACCAGATAGCCGGTTGATATGCCTGCCAGTCCAGATCCATTCCACCACGTTGGCAAATAAGTTGAATGGACGCATCTCTGATGTGGCTCCATAAAAAATCGTTGCCACTATTGCGCATTAGGAAAGACTTGATCGGAATCTCTGGTTTATCGTTAAAGAAAGGATAATCATAATGTTTTTCTCCAAAACGCTTATTGCCATAAACAATCAGCGATTTCATGGGAGCCTCGCGCGATCCGCCACCCGAAACGCGGGTTTCACCAAGTTGATTGAGTACCACACCTTCATTCCCATCGATGTATTCGAAGTTTATCGGACGGCGCCAGTTATAGGTATAATTAAAGTTTCCGTAATTATAAGTTCCCTCAACATAAATGCCGATTTTAGAATCATAGAAGTTCCGGCTGTCAGTCGATACTGAGATGACAGGCAACGTTACTTC
Source organism: uncultured Bacteroides sp. (assembly GCA_947074195.1). GTDB lineage: Bacteria > Bacteroidota > Bacteroidia > Bacteroidales > Bacteroidaceae > Bacteroides. Next base: position 53,891 of record CAMTOS010000001.1, on the reverse strand, counting down.
GCGACCATGAAAGATATACGAATGTGTGGTAGCCATGGGCGATACTGCATCAAATGCAAACAGCTTAGCTTTTACTACGGTAGTACTGTTAATGTTCAGCGATTCACCCTCATTCAATACACGGCTGCTATTCCGGTCGGGCTCGCTACCATCTATCGTATAACGTACCACGGCATTGGCTGGTGCCGATTCAGGTTTGGTGATATAAACAGATATAGCGCTTGTGTACAATCCTCCGGTTAGATTAAATTCCGGTTCGGGCAATATGATGTTTGAAGCCATCGATGAATTATTGCTTTCACCGGGCGTAGGCGTTACCATATAACTCCATTCCGGATCGCCATCCGCTATACGTGCATAGGCTACATCCGGCGAGGGCATGGCACTCATATTGGTTACTGCATCAATTTCAGTTCCGGAAGGATCATACAGATACAGATTGCCCTTCGAACCACTTTCTACACGGAAATCGGTGTGCAGTCCGCTACCCACTTTATCGCAATAGATAACGACATAATGGTAAGGCTCTAAAAGATAATAAGGGAGTTTATAGCTCGATGAGAATTTCGATTTGGTGTTCAGTCCGTAACCTTCCAGGTTTACAGTTTCACTGCCTGCATTGTACAGCTCGATCCAGGAATCAGGATAATCATTCAGATCATCCATAATAATGTTCAGGTTAGACTGAACGATTTCGTTGATGTAAACTTGAGCTTTGACAGAAGATAATCCGAAAACTAACAAAATAATCCCCGAAAACAATGACTTCAAATAGTGGCTTTTCATATGTGTTTCTTAATATAAGAGTGATAAGGAGTGTGGTTGTTAATAACCTATATACAAAAATAGATAAAAATATTATGCAAATCATAATAAGTAATGATTAATTACCCCTTTTCTGAGAAGCTATTCCCAACCTGCCGGCAAGCTATCACTGACAGGCTGGCAAGCTATGCCTGGTAAGCTGAGTAGCTATGGCTGATAAAGCACTAAAGTATAGATGTGTATCTGGTTGATTATTAATGGAATAGTGTGTTAGTATTTACCTTGCTGAGAATAGAAGAGTCGGTTGCGGCTTTCTTTAGGAAATCGTTGTTGATGATATAAGCATCCATATCATCGGCCGGAAAAGGGGAGAGCAAAGAGGCGATACCGGGTTTCTCCAGCGAAGGATCTAGCCACTTCTCTTCATCGCTCTGATGAAGAATTACCGGCATACGATGCTGGGTGTTATGAATATAATCCGTCAGCGAATTGGCATCGGTCGTGATAATAGAGAAAGTATGAAAGATTTCGCCTGTTTCCTTGTCCGTCCAGTTGTCATAGATACCTGCAAACGAGAAGATGGACTCATCTTTTACATATATATAATAGGGGATCTTCTTTTTATCTTCGTGTCGCCATTCAAAATAACCCGTGGCAGGAATCAGGCATCGCTTACGTTCGATAGCTTCGCGAAAGGAAGGGCGTTGAAAAATGGTATCACTGCGTGCATTGAGCGTTTTAGGTTGCAGCATTTTTGCCTCAGTCATATCTTTCGTCCAGAACGGAATCAATCCCCAGCGATAAGTTTGTAGTTCATCATCGGCAGTAACAACCGGATAAAGCGGATAGTCAAACCCATTTACATGATACCGGTCATCCATCAGCTGCTGCGTGGCAGAGGGAATATCGCACTTCTTCTTAAAGCGAGCGGCAACTTCGACAGCCTTTTTAGAGAGTGACAGATGAAAACACATAGTTATTTGCAGTTTACGTTAATAATCTCTTTCAGATCAGTAGTATAACGCTGCGAAAGCAATTCTTGTTTAAGTTTCCATTTGCGACCATTGCCCTGTACGGCCAGTTTAATGCGATTGGCATGTTCACCATTTATCTGATCGACCACTGTCATCAGTCGTTCTCGCTTATTGCGGTCAACCGTATCGAACAAGCCTAACTGGGCGTGCTGGGTAATTTCTGTAATAATTACTCCTGCTTTTTTATAGCGAAAGCCCTGAAGAAATATCTGTCTCAGTCCTTTCAGTGCATATTGTACAATCTCTATAGTGTCTGCGGTTGGTACCGGAAGTTTAAGTACTGCATTCTGCCAGTATTGCGGCAGGTCTTCGCGGAAGCCATTAGTATGGATAAAAACCATAATTGATACGGCGTACGAATGCTGCTCGCGTAATTTCCGGGCACATGTCGCGGCGTGCGTGGCAATAGCTTCCGAAAGGCTTTCAAAATCTTCTATCATCGTTCCAAATGAGCGCGATGTACAGATCTGTTTCTTTGGAGGCGGCGCTGCATCCATATCGATACACGACTCGCCCCGAAGCTCTTTCCATGTTCTTTCGCCTACTATAGTCAGATGTTTTCGTACGCGCGATTGTGCCATCAGCGTAAAATCATAGGCTGTGAAGATTCCTTCGGCCTGAAGTTTTCGGGCAATACGCCTGCCGATGCCCCATACATCGCCAATCTCGCATAGCTGCAATGCTTTGATGCGCTTCTCCTCGGTATCGATGATGCATACCCGCTGATAGGCCGGGTACTTCTTGGCGTATTTATTGGCCAGCTTTGCCAGCGTTTTGGTAGGTGCAACACCCAGGCTTACCGGTATGCCCGTACCTTTTGTGACTTTATGCACCACCTCTTTGCCGGTTTGAGAAATATCACGAATTCCGTCGAAATTGATAAAAGCTTCATCGATAGAGTAAATTTCAAGTTCGGGCACATGCTGAGCGATGATAGACATGACGCGGGCCGACATATCGCCATACAAAACATAATTGCTCGAAAAGACTGAAATGCCGTAGCGTGCCACTTCTTCTTTAATCTGAAAAGCAGGCGTTCCCATCTTGATGCCCAGTGCTTTGGCCTCATTACTGCGTGCAATAATACAACCATCATTGTTAGAAAGAACAACGACGGGTTTGCCATTGAGCGAGGGATTAAACACTCTCTCGCAAGAGGCATAGAAATTATTGCAGTCAATTAAACCAAACATAAACGATTTACTTTTACCGGTGCAAAGATAGCTAAATAAGGCATGCCTTATATTATAAATAATCAGAACAAATCTATATTGGGTTTTCTCTTTTAAGAATGAAATTTTCACAGTTTCATGTGGAAAATTCCTTAAAAATATTATCTTTGTGAACATATATGGGGGTAAAATCCTTAATAAAATAAAAACCTAATTGTTATGTTCAACTCATTTGGCAATATATACAGATTGACTAGTTTTGGTGAATCGCATGGTAAAGGTATCGGTGGCGTGATTGATGGCTTTCCGGCCGGTATTGAAATTGATGAGAAATTTATACAGGATGAACTTGATCGCCGCAGACCGGGACAGTCCGATTTGACTACTCCGCGAAAAGAAGGTGATAAAGTTGAAATCCTGTCAGGCGTTTTTAACGGCAAATCTACCGGATGCCCTATTGGTTTTATTGTTTGGAACGAAAATCAGCATTCTGCCGATTATAATAATATGAAGGAAGTTTACCGCCCTTCTCATGCCGACTATACATATACGGTGAAGTATGGTAACCGCGATTACCGTGGTGGTGGTCGCTCGTCGGCCCGTGAAACGATATCGCGTGTAGTAGGCGGGGCTATTGCTAAGCTTGCCCTTCGCCAACTGGGTATTCAGATTCAGGCATATACATCTCAGGTTGGTCCTATCCGTTTGGATATAGATTATTCGGAATATGATTTGGATTTGATTGAAACCAATCCGGTACGTTGCCCTGATCCGATTAAGGCCAAAGAGATGGAAGAGCTGATAAAAGAGGTGAAAGCCGAAGGTGATACCATTGGCGGCGTAGTGACTTGTGTAATTAAAGGCTGCCCTATTGGTTTGGGACAACCTGTATTCGGTAAGTTGCATGCTGCTTTGGGTAATGCGATGCTCAGTATTAATGCGGCCAAAGCTTTTGAATATGGTGATGGCTTTAAAGGACTGAAGCAAAAAGGTTCTGAACAGAACGATGCTTTCTACAATCATGATGGTAAGATTGAAACCCGTACGAATCACTCGGGAGGTATTCAGGGTGGTATCAGTAACGGCCAAGATATATTTTTCCGTGTGGCGTTTAAACCGGTGGCTACTGTGCTGATGGAACAGGAAACCGTGAACATCGACGGAATTGACACAACACTTAAAGCACGCGGTCGTCACGATCCTTGTGTGTTGCCACGTGCAGTACCTATCGTTGAGGCGATGGCAGCCATGACAATACTCGATTATTATTTAATAGATAGAATGACACAACTATGAGTTATATTAAAGACTACATTAAGAAAAACGAACCTCAGATGATGGAAGACTTGTTTAGTCTTCTGCGTATTCCAAGTATTAGTGCGAAGCCCGAACACAAAGATGATATTGTGACGTGTGCCAATCGCTGGGCCGAACTGCTGCTCGCTGCAGGGGTAGATGAAGCTGTGGTGATGCCAACAAAAGGTAACCCTATTGTTTACGCCGAAAAGATAGTCGATCCGAATGCCAGCACGGTGTTGGTATATGCACACTATGATGTGATGCCTGCCGAACCTTTAGAATTGTGGAAAAGCGAACCGTTCGAACCTGAAATTCGCGATGGTAAGATTTGGGGACGTGGTGCTGATGATGACAAAGGTCAGGGTTTCATTCAGCTGAAAGCGTTTGAATATCTGGTGAAAGAGGGTACATTAAAGAATAATGTGAAATTTATTATAGAAGGAGAAGAGGAAATCGGCTCACCAAGTCTGGAAGAGTTCTGCAATGAACATAAAGAGTTGCTTAAAGCCGATGTGATTCTGGTTTCGGATACAAGTATGCTTGGTGCCGAAATGCCTTCACTGACTACAGGACTGCGTGGTCTGGCGTACTGGGAAATTGAAGTGACAGGTCCTAATCGCGATTTACATTCGGGTCATTTTGGTGGTGCGGTAGCTAATCCGATCAATGTGCTTTGCGGCATGATGAGTCAGGTAATCGATGAAGATGGCCGTATTACTATTCCCGGGTTCTATGACGATGTAGAAGAAGTTCCTGCTGCCGAAAGAGAAATGATTGCTCATATTCCTTTCGACGAAGAGAAATATAAAGCCGCTATTGATGTGGATGCACTTGCCGGAGAAAAAGGATATAACACCATTGAACGCAACAGTTGCCGTCCGTCTTTCGACATTTGCGGTATTTGGGGTGGCTATATGGGCGAAGGCTCTAAAACGGTGTTACCATCTAAAGCTTTTGCAAAGGTTTCAACTCGCCTGGTACCACATCAGCAACACGAAATCATTTCTCAGCTTTTTGTAGATTATGTAAAAGCTGTTGCTCCTAAAAGTGTAAAAGTAAAAGTAACACCGATGCATGGCGGAGAAGGCTATGTTTGTCCTATATCTTTGCCGGCCTATCAGGCAGCCGAGAAAGGATTTGAAGCGGCGTTCGGCAAGAAACCACTGGCAGTAAGACGTGGAGGTAGTATACCTATTATATCTACTTTCGAAAAAGTGCTGGGCATAAAAACGGTGCTGATGGGCTTCGGACTTGAGTCTGATGCCATTCATTCACCAAATGAAAACTTCTCACTGGATATTTTCCGTAAGGGAATAGAGGCTGTTGTGGTCTTCCATGAAGAGTTTGCGAATATTTAAAATATGTAAATAGAAACGTATATAATAAGCGGATACAAGAGCATGATATTACTTAAAATGTTCTGTATCCGCTATTTTTTGTTCGAATTTATGTGTATTTTATAAATAATTACTAATTTTATAATCTATAAATAAAACCTTAGAAAATCGATAAACTTAAAATAGTATTAATTCATTAATTATTTAACAGTTTGTAATATGAAAAAATTTGTAGCAGAAATCATCGGGACTTTCGCCCTGGTATTGTTTGGTTGCGGTAGCGCCGTGTTTGGACAGATGTTTGTAGGTGCTGATTCGCTGACCACAATGGGTAACCCGATTACTATCACAGCAATTGGTATGTGTTTTGGTTTGGCCGTATTAATCATGTGTTATGCCATCGGCCCGATTTCAGGATGTCACGTTAACCCCGCAGTTAGTTTAGGTATTTATCTTAACGGAGGTATGAAACTTCCCGAAATGTTCTCTTACTGGGTAGCTCAGATTATTGGTGGTATTCTTGGTGCTGTTGCTATTGGTATCGTTTCTCAGCAATGGGGCCCCGATTATACCGGACCGCATATGTTTGGTGCCAATGAATATGCGCAGGGGCATTTGTCAGGTGCTTTCTTTGGTGAAATCTTCTTCACATTCCTTTTTGTATTTGTTGTGCTAGGTGCTACCAGCAAAAAAGCGCCTATCGGTTTTGCCGGTATCGCTATTGGTTGGGCACTTGCTATCGTTAACATCGTAATGATTCCTATCGATGGTGCTTCTGTTAACCCTGCACGTTCTTTCGGTCCTGCTATCTTTACAGGTGGTGAGCCTCTTCGTCAGATCTGGGTTTATTTGATTGCTCCGCTTATTGGTGGTGCTATTGCAGCATTGGTTTGGAGAATATTCAAAGATGATAAAAAACTTCAGAGTGTTCAGTAAGATTCTGAAAATATAGAATATAATAAAGGCCGTATCATTTGTTTCCTGTGATACGGCCTTTTTATTTGTTTATCGTTATAATCCGTAAGTGGTACGGATTACCTGGAATTCAGTTCTTCGGTTGATGGCATTACATATCTCCTGCTGATCTTCAGGTAGAGTCAAAATGTATTCTTCGGTTAGCACATCGCCCTGTTTCAGGAAAGGAGCACTCTTTAATGTCGATTTACCAACAACTTTAGGCTTTTGTTCACCATAACCCTTAGCCGTCAGGCGGTCGGAAGCTATGCCGTTGGTAATCAAATATTTCACTACCGATTCTGCACGGCGTTGTGAAAGTCGTTCATTATAGGCATCATCACCTTTATAATCACAATGCGAGGCCAGCTCTATAGTTACATTCGGGTTATCGTTCAGCAATTTGATCAACTCATCGAGCGATTGAGTAGATGCAGGCGTTAAGTCGGCGCGGTCAAATTCATAGAAGATATTCTCGATTAATACAGGACGCGTAATCGAAGCCAGTGGGAACTCCACTTCATAACTGCGGTCTTCCTCCACATTCTCCGTGATTAACTCTTGCTTATTGTTCAGATAACCTCTGCAAGAAGCCAGCATCACATATTTCTGACCAGGCTCTACCTTCTGCGTAAACGAACCGTCACGGCGAACATTTACTTTCAGATAAGTACCATCATCACCTACCAGTGTAATGACAGATTCAGGCAGTGCATCACCTTCTTTATCGTATACCCAACCGGTAACTGTATGGTTCAGCTCAGGCAATTCAAAACTGTAGATATGATCCCATCCACGGGCATCGCCACGATTAGAAGCAAAAAAGCCACGGTGCGGTGCTTTAGGTTCGAAAGTCATACCAAAATCATCCCCAGCCGAATTTATCGGAACACCCATATTTTGTACTTTCCATCTTTCTGCGACAGAATCCATTCGGGCTTCGAAAATATCGAGCCCACCCAATCCGGGATGTCCGTTAGAAGAGAAATACAGCGTACCATCCGGCCCGAAGGTAGGAAACATCTCATCGCCTGCTGTATTGATATCAGGTCCGAGATTATCCACATACCCAAAGCCATCTTTTATGATATTGATACGCCAGATGTCAAGGCCTCCACGACCGCCGGGCATATCGGAAACAAAATAGAGGAAATCACCAGCAGGTGAAGCTGCAGGATGAGCAACGGAAGATAGTGAGTCGTTAAGGATAGCACACTTCACAGGTTTACCCCAGTTCGCTCCGGTACGTGTCGATGAGTAAATCTCGGCATAAACGGGAGCTTCGGCAGCTCTTCTGCAGCGGGTAAAGTACATGGTTTTACCATCGGCAGAGAAACTGCACGCACCATCTTCGAACTCCGAATTGATTTCAGATTCGATGACTTCAGGTTTCTGCCATACTTTGCGTTCATCGCGTTTGGAAAGGAAAATATCGGCACTCTTCACGCCCGTAATTCCATTCAGATCATTCCCTTTGGCTTCGTTTCGTGTTGAAGTGAAATAAATCACATCCGGATCATCGCCGGCAAACATTGGCGAATAATCGGAACGACGTGAAACAAATACCGGAGAACGTTTTACGCTATGCCGGGTAGGTGAATCTTTTAAGGATTGAGCAATCTGACAGGAGTATAGCCCGTTGATAGCCAGGCTATCCTCAGGTTCGTAAGTCAGATAGATTTCATAATTGGGTATAGCATTCTTATACTCACCGTTTTTGCGCTGACTCTCGGCGAGATAGAAAAACATAATTGAATCGGGGTAATTATATCGAATGGCATTCTGATATGCACCTTTAGCACGTAGATTATAGTTAATGAGGCGATAACAGTTGGCCATCTTGAAAGCTGTTTCGGCTCTTTGCTTGCGTTCTTTAGCGGGAATAGCCCCGTATGCTTTGCGAAAATGTTTGGCAGCATCGAAGTATTCGCCGCGTGCATAACTTTGCTCGGCTTTCTTTAAACTCTGGCTGGCGCCGCAACCCATCAGGAATAAAGACAATGAGATAAAAAAAAGTACTTTCAGTTTCATATATTCTGCTATATCAAACTAAAAAAAGATGATTTTATTGTTATCTATAGCTATCTGACAGTAAACATATGGTGATATTGATTCGTTATATGCATAGAATTCTTCAGACAGAAAGTGAATTTCTGCCTGAAGAATTAAATATTTTGTGATGGGGACTATCCGAAAAATACATTCACATACAAAAAGACTTGTATGTTATCAGGGTCTGATGTGTCAAAATCTATCTTGTTTTCGCGCGCCAACCAACCGATTGCCGCAGCCAAATCAATATTACTTAAACCAGACTCCTGACTAAGACTATTGAAGTCCCATTTTGTATTATTACTAAGCAGTTGCCAGATTTTTCCGGCATTAGCGCCTATTTCATGTTTATCCATAACAGTGTAAGTTTAATTAATATATAACAATCTAAAGGTTAAATTGTTGGGAAAAACAAGCGAAAACTTTCAGATTAAAATAAAATTAACTAATTTATGATTATAAACAAAAGGAAATGCTCAAAATATACTGAATTGAATTTATATTTTATCTCCTGAATGAACGACAATAAAAAACCTGCTTCCGAAATGAACGGAAGCAGGTTTTTATTTATTTATATTGTAATATTAAAATGCATATGCAAAACCTACATTCATGTAAATAGGATACATGTTGAACTTAATCACATCAAAGCTGCTTTTAAAGACATCATTCAAACCCCATGTAAGATCGGCATAAACATTTAAATGTTTAAAGGCTTTCCATTCGCCGGTAAGCTGTGCTCCCCATGCAAATTTTCTCAGATCATCAGAGAAATCATAGGTTGCTTCCTCGACGAAAATCTTTTCTCCGGTTGGATTATCATTTCTCAGATAACCATCATAGGCCGAACCCGAAAATTCTCCATCTAACATATAAGAAATATAAGGGCCGGCTTTTAAAGTCCAGCGTGGTGAAACTCTGTAGGCTGCAAGTAACGGCATAGTTAAATATGAATTACGCACTTTAGTTTTTACGTAACCTGTCCATGCACCTTTCATATATCCCTGATCCGAAGCCGTCATCTCCATATTATAGTTTTTCACTTTAGCATTGGTTTTCATACCTTTATTCTCAAATCTGATTCCCAGTAAAATACCAAAACGGTCGGCAAACCATTTCGTTGCACTTCCTTCAATGGCAATAAGCATTGTCGGATTGAAGCTTTCAATCTTGCGAATTTCAGCAGGAAGCGGGATAGGAGAGACTCCTCCAATACTGATACCGGCTTTGATCATGTATTCAATACCGCGAAAATCAGATTGAATCAGATAAGGAGTTCTATCATTTTGTGCCATCAGATTCTGTTGAAACAACAGAGCCGTGAATGCAAGCAATAAATATATTCTTTTTTTCATGTTATTTTTCTTCAAAGAGTTAATGATTAAAAGTGAACTAATTCAACCTCGTCTACCAGCAAGGTACTACCAGGTGCACCTTCAAACAGAGCTCCGTTAATACTTGATGTCATTACAATTGATACATTGTATTTCCCGGCTTTCAATTTTTCGACATCAATAGTTTTACCCTCCTGTAAGATAAAAGGCAGGATGAAATAGGTCCAGTCATTTCCGTCTATTACTTTATTTTCCTCCTTAATACGGGCAATAGAAATCAGATTAGGACTAGTCAGGAAGTTATTGCCATCGAGATATTTCACTTCATCATCGGTTTCATAAAGAATTGAATACAAATCGAATGAATCTTTTTTGTCATTATTAACTGAGCCATCCTTTTCCATATAATCTTCACCACGGGTATATTTATAATAACCTTTCAGAACAATAGGTACAAAATCAAATGGAACACCGAAATGAGTTGCCTCTAAAGGACGAGACATTGCATCAAGAATATTGAATTCACCAATGAAAAGGCTTCCCGCAGCAATAGGCATCTTCACCATTTGACCTAAACGGCCGGTACTGACAGTGCGCATTCTCAAGCAATTACCATCTTTCCCGAATTCATAAGGAGTTGTCGGATAATCTTCGGGTTTTGCACCTGCCGCAACAAATTCATAACCAGAGTTACCACTTGCCCAAATATATTGTTTTTGTCCGTTTAAGACTTCGTAGAAAATGTAATATTTACCAGTACTGTTTAATTCAAAATGCTCAAAATTATACTCAGTTGTAATACCATCTGTACTACAAGTTACAGTATAAGTCTTTTGCCATTCTTTATTCTCTGATGTTACCACATAAGTCTGCGGTTCTTCAAAATTTCTTCTTGTTCCACTGGGTGGATCAATCGTAGCACCCGGAGTTAAAACAAACTCAAGTGCAATATCATCAAGATATGCTGTTGGTTTAAGCATTAAAAAGATTCTGTCATTTTCAATGCGTGGATCCATTTTTAATACATCACCCGGAACGATAACCTGCTCAATATCACATTCAGCATTTAATGGTTCTTTTTGAATGCATGAACCCAATAATAAGATGGTTATGCATAAGAAAAAAAGACGTGTAAATGATTTTATCATAAGTTATTAATTAATTTTGAGGTATAGATTAGTTAAATCCTTTTTTAATACGAACCTGCAAAAGTAGTGCTCTTTTCTAAATTAATTCTTTTATTACCCCTATTAAAACATTTTATAACACAATAGGTTTAAAACCGAACAGTTTAAATATCTTAAGTTCGTTAAAGTAAATCTATTTGAAAAAGGAGTTGACATAATGTTAGTATTTAGTCTGAATTACCTATTTTTGCGGTGATTTAAAATCCGTAAGACTTTGAAAAATGAAACCATCAGACAGAAATAAAATTATCGATTTAATAAAACGCGAAGTAATTCCGGCAATCGGTTGTACCGAGCCTATTGCAGTTTCACTATGTGTGGCCAAAGCTGCCGAAGTTTTAGGTGCTAAACCAGAACATATAGATGTCTATCTGAGTGCAAACGTACTAAAGAATGCCATGGGAGTAGGTATTCCCGGGACTGGCATGATAGGTCTGCCAATTGCAGTAGCATTGGGTGCATTAATCGGAAAGTCTGAATATAAACTTGAAGTTTTAAAAGATGTTACATCTGATAAAGTCTGTGCGGGTAAAACTTATATCAATGAAAAGCGAATTCAGATTTCACTGAAGGATGATATTTGCGAAAAGCTTTATATAGAAGTAATTTGTAAGTCAGGTGCAGATAAAGCAACGGCAATTATTGCCGGCGGACATACAAACTTTATTTTCCTTTCGAAGAATGATGAAGAGTTGCTTAATGTTGCTCATGATAAAACGGAAGAATGTTGCAGTGAAGCTCCTGAATTAAGTTTGAAGCAGGTTTTCGAATTTGCCACAACTTCACCATTAGATGAGATTTCATTTATCCTTGAAACCGCACGATTAAACAAGGCAGCTGCAGAAAAATCATTTGAAAATGAATACGGACATTCTCTCGGCAAGACTCTTCGTGGCAAATATGAAAAGCAAGTGATGGGAGATAGTGTTTTCTCGCACATCCTTTCTTATACTTCAGGTGCCTGTGATGCTCGTATGGCCGGTGCTATGATTCCGGTGATGAGTAATTCAGGAAGTGGTAATCAGGGAATCTCTGCTACTTTGCCTGTAGTAATCTTTGCCGAAGAGAATAATAAGACTGAAGAAGAGCTTATCCGTGCACTTATATTGAGTCATCTTACAGTTATATATATAAAAGAAAGTCTGGGTCGTTTATCTGCACTTTGCGGTTGCGTAGTTGCTGCAACCGGTTCAAGCTGTGGTATTACATGGCTGATGGGAGGGACTTACGACCAGGTATCATTTGCTGTAAAGAATATGATTGCCAACCTCACCGGTATGATTTGCGATGGTGCTAAACCAAGTTGTGCATTGAAAGTATCGACAGGTGTATCTACGGCTGTGCTATCTGCAATAATGGCCATGGAGAATCGTTTTGTAACATCGGTCGAAGGTATTATAGATGAAGATGTAGATCAAAGTATCCGCAATCTGACTAAGATCGGAACTCAGGGAATGAACGAAACGGATCGTTTAGTCCTCGAGATAATGACGAGCAAATAATCATTACTTTAAATCAGAATATAAAAAAGCGGGGAAATGTCGATTAAAACATTTCCCCGCTATATTTTTTATCGGAATTGATTAGTGTCCGCAACCACAACCCTGGTCATCACCACAGTCGCCACAGTCACCACCACCGCAACCACCGTCGCCGCATCCGCAGCCACCGCTCATAGAAGCAATGATTTCCTGAACTTCTTCAGGAGTAGCAGGACGATTTTCTGTTACTTCACCTTCGAATAACAAATCATCACCAGCTAAAGGATGGTTAAGGTCAACGATAACGTTTTCAGGAGTAACTTCTGTTACCACTGCATTGAAACGTTGTCCGTCCTGGCTCATCAATGGAACGATTTTACCCGGAGCAATGTTTTCTTCGTCAAATTTGCCTTCAACTTCGAAGATGCTTTTTGGTAATGTATGGATATGGTTATCATCATATTCGCCATAAGCTTTATCAGCAGGGATAGTGAAATCAAATTTATCACCTGTTTTAAGAGGAACGATCTGGCTTTCGAAAGCTTCAAGAGTTGTACCAAGTCCTGAGATAAAGTTGAAAGGGTGATCAGGCATTGTTTCTTCTACAAGCTTTTTTTCACCATCTTCTATAGTGTACAGTTTATATTGTACTGTAATGTAACGATTTTCAGCTGTTTCCATTATAAAATTGTTATATAGTTAATATTAAAAAAACAAAGATATGAATAAAACACATTTGCCCCCTTCTTTGTCTGCGAATTATCTTTAATTTTTTCGTGACAAGTGTTTATTTTGATGTATAACCCGTTTGTTAATATATAAATATGTATCTTGGTGAAGATAATATTTTTTAAGGTGCATGTTTCTATACGTGAAAAACGGGTGTAAATGTGATAAAAAATAGCTTTTGTATATACTTTATCTTACGATTGATAATAATTGATTGTTTTTTTTCTTCAAATTGTTTGTGTATAATAAAAAAGCATTTACCTTTGCAACATCAAAAAACAAAAAAGTGTAAAGAAATGAAGGTTTTAAATACAACAAATCTTGCAGTCCTGCATATTATTATTCTCGTCGTGTTAGTCGCATCTATTGGGTGAGAAAGGTTGTTGTATATATTCATTTCATATAAAGAATAATTAAAGGAAGCCTTTCTCATTATACTGAGAAGGGCTTTTTGATTAATAAAAGAATCAATATGAAGAGGCAATTACGTAGCTCGGCAAGTACACAAGGACGCCGCATGGCAGGCGCCAGAGCATTGTGGAGCGCTAACGGTATGAAAAAAGAACAATTTGGAAAACCGATTATAGCGATTGTAAATTCGTTTACTCAGTTTGTACCCGGACATGTTCATCTACACGAAATAGGACAATTCGTAAAGTCTGAAATAGAAAAACAAGGCTGTTTCGCAGCCGAATTCAATACAATTGCCATCGATGATGGTATCGCTATGGGTCACGACGGTATGTTGTACTCACTTCCTTCACGTGATATTATTGCTGACAGTGTGGAATACATGGTCAATGCACACAAAGCAGATGCCATGGTATGCATCAGCAATTGCGATAAAATAACTCCGGGTATGCTTATGGCAGCTATGCGTCTTAACATTCCTACAGTATTTGTATCGGGCGGTCCGATGGAAGCCGGCGAATGGAAAGGAAAACACCTCGACTTAATCGATGCGATGATTCAGGCTGCTGATCAGAGCGTAAGCGATGAGCAGGTGCACGAAATAGAAAGACATGCCTGTCCTACATGCGGTAGCTGTTCGGGCATGTTTACCGCTAACTCTATGAATTGTTTAAACGAGGCTATTGGTCTGGCGCTGCCCGGCAACGGAACCATCATAGCGACACACAAAAACCGTGAAGAACTATTTAAGGAAGCATCCAATCTTATTGTTAAAAACACATTGAAGTACTATGAACAAGGCGACGAGAGCGTGCTTCCACGAAGCATCGCTTCTCGTCAGGCCTTCCTCAATGCAATGACACTCGATATTGCCATGGGAGGTTCAACCAATACAGTACTTCATCTTTTAGCAATTGCACATGAGGCAGGTGTTCACTTTACTATGGACGATATCGATGAATTATCACGTCATACGCCATGTTTGTGTAAAGTAGCTCCGAATTCGCAGAAATATCATATTCAGGATGTGAATCGTGCCGGTGGTATCATTTCTATTCTTAGCGAACTGGCTAAAAAGAAACTCATTGAAACTGATGTGCACCGCGTGGATGGTATGAAACTGTCTGAAGCTATTGAAAAGTTTGATATCACCAGTCCAAAAGTCGTTGCAGATGCCGTAGCGAAGTATTCAAGTGCTCCGGGTGGTAAATTCAATCTGACACTGGGTTCACAGGATGCCGCTTATGATACGCTTGATACTGATCGTGCCGAAGGATGTATCCGTAATGTGGATCATGCTTACAGCAAAGATGGTGGACTAGCTGTACTTAAAGGAAATATTGCACAGGATGGATGTGTGGTAAAAACTGCCGGCGTAGATGAAAGTATCTGGAAGTTTACCGGCCCTGCAAAGGTGTTCGATTCTCAGGATGCAGCGTGTGAGGGCATTTTATCAGGAAAAGTAGAAAGTGGCGATGTAGTTGTTATCACGCACGAAGGTCCTAAAGGAGGACCTGGTATGCAGGAGATGCTATATCCAACATCATATATTAAATCGCGTCATTTAGGTAAAGCGTGTGCTTTGATTACCGATGGCCGTTTCAGCGGAGGAACTTCAGGTCTGAGTATCGGACATATTTCTCCGGAAGCAGCTGCCGGTGGTAATATCGGTAAAATCATCGATGGTGATATCATTGAAATCGATATTCCTGCACGCTCTATCAATGTAAAACTAACGGATGAAGAACTGGCAGCACGCCCGATGCGTCCGGTAGAACGTGACCGTTACGTGCCTAAAAGTCTGAAAGCTTATGCCAATATGGTAAGTTCAGCCGACAAAGGGGCTGTACGGTTAATAGACTAACCTTAATTAATATTTTGTCAACCACAAAAAGAGAAAAGAATGGGTAAAGAGATGATAACTGGAGCAGAAGCATTGATGAGATCTTTGATTCATCACCATGTGAAGACCATTTTTGGTTATCCGGGTGGCTCTATAATGCCGGCATTCGATGCTTTGTATGATTATAGCAAAGAAATCAACCATATACTAGTCCGCCATGAACAAGGGGCAGTTCACGCTGCACAGGGATTTGCCCGTGCATCGGGCAAAGTCGGAGTTTGCCTGGTGACCAGTGGTCCGGGTGCTACAAATACCATTACAGGTATTGCCGATGCCATGATAGACAGTACTCCTCTGGTCGTGATTGCCGGACAGGTAGGTATTGGTTTCCTTGGAACCGATGCTTTTCAGGAAGTCGATCTTGTGGGCATTACACAACCGATTACGAAATGGAGCTATCAGATTCGCAGTGCAGAAGATGTACCCTGGGCCGTAGCCCGTGCATTCTATATCGCCAAAAGCGGACGTCCTGGTCCTGTTGTTCTCGATTTTGCTAAGAATGCTCAGGTAGAAAAAGCATTATATCAACCTAAAATAATAGATTTTATTCGCAGTTATGTGCCGGTGCCCGATACAGATCCTCAATCTGTTATTGATGCTGCGGAACTGATTAACGGAGCCGAACGTCCTTTGATTCTTGTAGGACAAGGTGTAGAAATCGGTAATGCCCAGAAAGAATTGCAGGAGTTTATCGAGAAGGCTGATATTCCGGCAGGTTGTACATTGATGGGCTTATCTGCCCTGCCAACCACTCATCCTTTAAATAAAGGTATGCTGGGAATGCATGGTAATCTTGGTCCGAACATTAATACTAATAAATGCGATGTATTGATTGCAGTAGGTATGCGTTTCGACGACCGTGTTACCGGTAATCTTGCCACTTATGCACCACAGGCGAAAGTCGTTCATTTCGATATAGATCCATCTGAAATTGATAAAAATGTGCATGCTGATATAGCTGTGCTTGGCGATTGTAAATCTACTCTCGCTGAAGTGACTAAATTGCTGAAAGAGGCTAAACATAAGGAGTGGATTGATAGCTTCGAAGATTATGAAAAGGTGGAATATGAAAAAGTAATACGCCCGGAACTTCAGCCTAAATCAGATTCATTATCTATGGGCGAAGTTGTACGTGCGGTTAGCAATGCTACTAATCATGAAGCGATACTTGTAACAGATGTTGGCCAAAATCAGATGATGGCAGCACGTTATTTTAAATATACCAAACACCGCAGTATTATTACGTCGGGTGGTTTGGGAACTATGGGCTTCAGTCTGCCTGCTGCAATTGGTGCTACTTTCGGAGCGCCCGACCGTACGGTTTGTTCTTTTATGGGCGATGGCGGTTTGCAGATGAATATTCAGGAACTGGGTACTATCATGGAGCAGAAAGCACCGGTAAAGATCATTATGCTGAACAACAATTTCCTCGGTAATGTGCGTCAGTGGCAGGCCATGTTCTTTAACCGTAAATATTCTTTTACACCAATGCTTAACCCCGATTATCTGAAGATTGCTTCGGCCTATGATATTCCATCGCGAAGAGTGATGAAGCGTGAGGAGTTGCAGGATGCTATCAAAGAGATGCTTGACACAGATGGCCCGTTTCTTTTAGAAGCCTGTGTCATCGAAGAAGGAAATGTAATGCCGATGACTCCTCCGGGAGGATCTGTGAATCAGATGCTTTTAGAGTGTTAATAGAATAGAGTAAGGTTGAATTTAAAACACCAGAATTAAAATGGATCATGAAAATAAAACCCTGTATACGCTGATTGTACACTCTGAAAATATAGCCGGTGTGCTCAATCAGATAACGGCAGTTTTTACTCGTCGTCAAATTAATATCGAAAGTCTTAATGTTTCGGCATCTTCTATTAAAGGTATCCATAAATATACCATTACTGTGTGGACCGATAAGGATACGATAGAGAAAGTGGTGAAACAGATTGTGAAGAAGATTGATGTTTTGCAGGCGCACTACTTTGTGGAAGATGAAATCTATTTTCACGAAATCGCGCTTTATAAACTTTCTACTGCTGAATTTGAATCAACACCTGAAGCTTCGAAAGTGATACGTAAATACAATGCCCGTATAGTGGAAGTGAATCCGGTTTTTGCCATTGCAGAAAAGAATGGCAATAGTGAAGATATCACAGCTATGTATAATGAATTGCGCGAATTACAATGCATTCTGCAGTTTGTACGTTCGGGTCGTGTGGCCATTACAACAAGTTGTTTCGAGCGTGTAAACGAGTTTCTTGCTGATCGTGAATCAAGACATAATGCCGATAAAAACGAAAATACAAATGACAGAGAAGAGTAAAATCGGAAGTTACAAGGCCGTAGCCGAACCATTTCATGTCGACTTCAATGGTCGTCTCACGATGGGAGTTCTTGGTAATCATATTCTGAACAGTGCAGGTTTTCACGCCACTGAGCGTGGATTCGGTATTGCTTCATTAAATGAAAATAATTACACCTGGGTGCTTTCCCGTTTGGCTATCGAGTTAGAAGATATGCCTTATCAATACGAAGAATTTACCATCGAAACATGGGTGGAGAATGTATATCGATTGTTTACTGATCGTAACTTTGCTATAGTAAACAAGGATGGGAAAAAGATAGGTTATGCCCGTTCAGTATGGGCTATGATCGATCTTGAAACCCGCAAACCAGCCGATTTGTTTTCATTGCATGGCGGTAGTATTGACGAATATATTTGCGATGAACCTTGTCCGATAGAAAAGCCATCGCGCATTAAAGTGGCGAGCAAGGAGTGTGCCGATAAGATAAAAGCAAAGTATAGCGATATCGATGTGAATGGTCATGTCAACAGTATTCGCTACATAGAGCATATCCTCGATCTTTTCCCGATGGAACTCTATAAGGAAAAACGAATCAAACGATTCGAAATGGCTTATGTAGCCGAAAGTTATTTTGGTGATGAACTCTCATTCTTTATGGATGAAGTCAGTCCGAATGAATATAATATCGAAGTAAAGAAGAACGGCGAAGAAACTGTTTGCCGCTCTAAAATACTTTTTCAATAAGAAAGAATTAAAAAGATTAATAACAGGATAGCCTGAAAGCTATCTCCAAAAAACAAAAACAAAATGGCTCAGATGAATTTTGGTGGGGTTATGGAAAACGTTGTAACCCGTGAAGAATTTCCATTGGAAAAAGCTCGTGAAGTATTGAAAAACGAAACTATCGCTGTAATTGGTTATGGTGTACAAGGTCCAGGTCAGTCACTGAATCTTCGCGATAATGGTTTTAACGTAATCGTTGGTCAGCGCAAAGGTGGTAAAACATGGGATAAAGCTGTGGCTGATGGTTGGGTACCAGGCGAAACTTTGTTCGAAATCGAAGAAGCTTGCGAACGTGGTACAATTATCCAATATCTTCTTTCTGATGCAGCTCAAATCGAAGTTTGGCCAACAGTAAAGAAACACCTTACTGCAGGTAAAGCATTATATTTCTCTCATGGTTTCGCTATCACTTACAGTGAACGCACAGGTATTATTCCTCCGGCAGATGTAGATGTGATTCTTGTGGCTCCTAAAGGTTCAGGTACTTCACTTCGTACAATGTTCCTTGAAGGCCGTGGCTTGAACTCTTCATTCGCGATCTATCAGGATGCTACTGGTCATGCATGGGAAAGAGCCGTTGCTTTGGGTATCGGTGTAGGTTCTGGTTATTTGTTCGAAACAACTTTCAAACGCGAAGTTTATTCTGACCTTACCGGCGAACGTGGTTCATTGATGGGTGGTATTCAGGGACTTCTTTTGGCTCAGTACGAAGTATTGCGCGAAAATGGTCATACTCCATCTGAAGCATTCAACGAAACTGTTGAAGAGTTGACTCAGTCATTGATGCCTTTGTTTGCTAAAAACGGTATGGACTGGATGTATGCAAACTGTTCGACTACTGCTCAGCGTGGTGCACTCGACTGGATGGGTCCTTTCCACGATGCGATCAAGCCTGTAATGCAACAATTATATGACAGTGTAAAAACAGGAAATGAAGCACAGATTTCTATCGACAGCAATTCTAAGACTGATTATCGCGAGAAACTGGAAGAAGAACTCCGCCAGTTACGCGAGAGTGAAATGTGGCAAACTGCTATGACCGTACGTAAATTACGTCCGGAAAATAATTAATATTTAGAGTTTAACTTTCGTAGCATGGCCCTTCTCTGTCTTGATGACAGGGAAGGGCCTTTTTATTTACTGCAAAGCCTTCTGCAGTTTTCCGCAGAGCCTTTGGCTGTTTTCCGCAGAGTGCCCTGCGGTTTCCCGCAAAGCCTTTGGCAGCGTGGTGCATAAGGCTGTGCACTATAGTGCATCCCCATGTTCACTACAGTGCATAAGGCTATGCACCAATTATGCAAAACGAATTATGTAAAATGAATAATGCGAATTGAATAATTGCTGTAAAGAACTGCATCATACTTCTTGTAAATCTAAAAAGGCGCTAAATAAACCGGTAGTTTTTATAACAGATATAACCAACTCAAGATATTATAGCTAAATTTGTTCCCCTGAATTTATTACCCAACCATTTAAACCTATAAGGAGGCTATTTGTGAGCATGAATGATATTGAATTAACCCCGATGATGAAGCAGTTTTTAGATCTGAAAGCCAAACACCCCGATGCGGTGATGCTTTTCAGATGTGGTGACTTCTACGAAACTTATTCAAATGATGCTGTGATTGCTTCCGAAATATTAGGTATCACGCTGACAAAAAGAGCCAATGGAAAAGGCAAAACCATCGAGATGGCCGGTTTTCCGCATCATGCACTCGATACTTATCTGCCGAAACTGATTCGTGCAGGAAAGCGTGTAGCTATCTGTGATCAGTTAGAAGATCCCAAAGCAACTAAAAAACTGGTGAAGCGTGGTATTACCGAACTGGTAACGCCAGGGGTTTCTATCAATGATAATATCCTGAATTATAAAGAGAATAACTTCCTTGCAGCTGTACATTTTGCCAAGAATAGTTGTGGTATCGCTTTTCTCGATATCTCGACCGGAGAGTTTCTGACTGCCGAAGGACCATTCGATTATATCGATAAATTGTTGAACAACTTTGCTCCGAAAGAGGTGTTGTTTGAACGCACCAAACGTTTAATGTTCGAGGGTAATTTCGGGAATAAATTCTTTACTTTCGAACTGGAAGACTGGGTGTTTACTGAAACATCGGCCCGGGAAAAGTTGCTGAAACATTTCGAAACAAAGAATCTGAAAGGTTTCGGGGTAGAGCATCTTACCAATGGTATTATTGCTGCAGGAGCTGTGCTGCAATATCTTGATATGACCCAACATACACAGATTGGACATATCACTTCTTTGGCGCGTATCGAAGAAGATAAGTATGTACGTCTCGATAAATTTACAGTGCGAAGCCTGGAGTTAATCGGCAGCATGAACGATGGAGGCAGTTCGCTGATTAATGTCATCGATAAGACAATCAGTCCGATGGGCGCCCGTCTGCTGAAACGCTGGATGGTATTTCCATTGAAAGATGAAAAGCCGATTAATGACCGTTTGAATGTGGTGGAGTATTTCTTCCGCGAACCTGAATTCAAGGATTTG
The DNA here is from genome assembly GCA_947074195.1 of uncultured Bacteroides sp. Taxonomy (GTDB): domain Bacteria; phylum Bacteroidota; class Bacteroidia; order Bacteroidales; family Bacteroidaceae; genus Bacteroides. The sequence goes on along the minus strand of CAMTOS010000001.1, from coordinate 32,635 downwards.
ATCGAAGAAGAGTTACAACGCATCGGCGACCTGGAACGTATTCTCTCTAAAGTGGCTGTGGGACGTGTCTCTCCACGCGAAGTGGTGCAGTTAAAGATTGCCTTGCAGGCCATTGAACCTATAAAAGCCGCTTGTCTGGCAGCCGACAATCCGAGTCTGAACCGCATCGGCGAACAGCTTAACCTGTGTATTTCTATCCGCGAACGTATCGATCGTGAAATTAATAATGACCCTCCTTTACTGATTAATAAAGGTGGTGTGATTAAAGATGGAGTTAATGCTGATCTGGATGATTTGCGCCGTATAGCTTATTCGGGTAAAGATTACCTGTTGCAGATTCAACAACGTGAAAGTGAAGCAACTGGTATTCCAAGTCTTAAGATCGGTTTTAATAATGTATTTGGTTACTTTATTGAAGTTCGCAATATTCATAAAGATAAAGTGCCACAGGAGTGGATTCGTAAACAGACACTGGTGAATGCCGAGCGCTATATCACGCAGGAACTGAAAGAATACGAAGAAAAAATTCTGGGTGCAGAAGACAAGATATTATCACTCGAAACTCGTTTATACAACGAACTTGTGCTTGCCTTGAGCGAATTTATTCCGGCACTACAGATCGATGCCAATATGATTGCGCGCATCGACTGTCTGCTTTCTTTTGCCAATGTAGCCCGACTGAACAACTATATCCGCCCGCAAATTGAAGATTCTGATGTGCTTGATATTCGCCAGGGACGTCATCCGGTGATTGAGAAACAATTACCTATCGGAGAAAAATATATTGCCAATGATGTGATGCTTGATAGTAGTTCACAGCAAATCATCATCATTACCGGTCCGAACATGGCTGGTAAATCGGCGTTGCTTCGACAGACTGCATTAATTACATTATTGGCACAGATCGGTTCGTTTGTTCCGGCTGAAAGTGCTCGTATCGGATTAGTGGATAAGGTCTTTACCCGCGTAGGTGCAAGCGATAATATTTCGGTAGGTGAATCGACTTTCATGGTGGAAATGAATGAGGCTTCGGATATTCTGAACAATCTTTCACCAAGGAGTCTGGTACTTTTCGATGAGTTGGGACGTGGTACTTCTACTTACGATGGTATCTCTATCGCATGGGCTATTGTGGAACATATTCATGAACATCCCAAAGCCAGAGCACGTACATTATTTGCAACGCATTACCATGAGCTGAACGAGATGGAGAAATCTTTCAAGCGCATTAAGAATTACAACGTTTCTGTAAAAGAGGTAGAGAATAAAGTGATCTTCCTGCGCAAACTTGAGCGTGGTGGTAGTGAACACTCTTTCGGTATTCATGTGGCCAAGATGGCGGGAATGCCTAAAAGTATTGTGAAACGATCGAATGAAATTCTGAAACAGCTCGAAACGGATAATCGTCAGAATGGAGTAGGGAGCAAGCCATTAGGTGAAGTGGTGGAACATCGTGAAGGCATGCAGCTAAGCTTCTTTCAGTTGGATGATCCGGTGCTTTGTCAGATTCGTGATGAGATACTTAATCTTGATGTCAATAACCTGACTCCGATTGAGGCATTAAATAAAATCAATGATATTAAGAAGATTCTTCGGGGAAAATAACCTTATTCTTCCCCGTTTATCTCCTCGATATACTCCATCAGTTTCCGGTAAAACGAATGTTTCTGCAATGTTGAGCTATCACCTAAGATAACTAACTTCATTCTTGCACGGGTGATGGCCACATTCATACGGCGCAGATCGTTGAGAAAACCGATTTGCCCGTCTTCGTTGGCACGCACCAGACTGATAAAAATCACATCTCTTTCTTGTCCCTGAAAACCATCTACCGTATGTATCGTAATGAGTTTGCGGAAAGGACGAAAGAAAGAACTTTTCTTCATTAGTGAGCGCAGATACTGAATCTGTGCTTTGTAGGGAGAGATAATACCAAAGTCGATTTGCTCTTCGAGGATTCTTTCAGGACCAATTTTGCGAATATATCGTTCTAACTCCTCCAATAACAATTCGGCTTCCTGTTTATTGATACGACCGGCTGTTTCGGCACGGAACTCTTCGTGGAATTGCATATCGGCAGTATCAATCCAGTTGATGGGTGTGTCATAGTCAAGAATACCACGATACTTCACTTCAGATGCTGCCTGCAGTTGTCCATCATAAAACCATTGAGCCGGAAACTTCATGATCGATTCATTCATGCGATACTGAATGGTTAATAACGAAACGCTATCGGGCTTGCGGTCGCACACCTTTTCCATCAACGTTCGGTTCAGTCCGCCACGTGCAGCTTCAATACACTTAATGGTTGGTGGTAACTGACAATGATCGCCGGCAAAAACCACCCGGTCGGTTTTACGGATGGCAATCCAGCAAGCAGCTTCGAGGGCCTGTGCAGCTTCATCAATAAAGAGTGTAGAAAAATGACGCCCTGTCATCACGCGATGATTACTGCTGACCAGCGTCGAGGCAATGACGCGCGCATTGGCAAAAAGTTCTTCATTGATCAGAATCTCTAATTCTGTAGCCCGGTCACGCAGCTTATGCAGTCGGTTGCGAATCTTCTCTTTCTCTTCATAACTTTTCCGACGCATCGTTCCGGCCATCTCACGAATGGCTTTACGAATACCCCACAGTTCACTATAAGCCGGATGATTTTCGAATTGTCGTTCGTAAGTAAAAGACAACATCTTATCATTCACACGAGCCGGGTTACCAATACGCAGAACCGGCACACCCCGGTCGACCAATTTTTCGGCAATCCAATCCACAGCCGTATTGCTCTGTGCACAAACCAATACCTGATTCTCACGGTGCAATGTTTCATAAACCGCTTCCACCAATGTCGTTGTTTTGCCCGTTCCCGGAGGGCCGTGAACCACAGCTACTTCTTTGGCACACAAAACCTCATTTACAGCCTTTTCCTGACTGACATTAAGCCATGGAAAACGAACCGGGAAAAGATCGCGGCGCTGAGGCTTTTGGTTGCCGATAAGAATCTCTTTTAAATCGGCAAGCTTATTGTTTTTTGCATTGATGACATCATTCAGCGCTTCGAACATCGTTTTATAAGACGTTTCATCGAAATAAAGCTGAATGCCCAGTGTATCGTAAGACTGTATTGCAGCCAGCGCTTCCTGTCCGGGAATCAGAATCACCATACGGTTCTCTTCGGCATAACTTACTGTTGCCGTAAAGTTCAGAAAAGTAATCTTTCCATCTCTGCTCTGATGAAAAAAACGGACCGGCCGACCGTATTCGAAGTTATGCTCCGTTTCTGTATCGGTATTGCGCGAAACTTCGACAGCCAGAGAATTCATCGCATTGTAATAGCTTCTGCCTACTGATAACGGATACCAGCAAATGCCACGTTTTATCTTACGTTCGACACCCTGTATTTCTGCCTGTTTTGCATATTCATTTTTCTCGTATTCATATTCCTGCTGCAACAAACTACGTTGCAACAATAGTTGATGATCTGCAGACAGAAGACTTCTTTGATCTTTCATCCCGTTAGTGTGATTGATTATTTGTTGTAAAATTGAATAAAATAATTCATATAAGTTTGCCTACGGCAAGTGAGCTTAGTGTATTTTTTGATTTGTTAAACAATCTTATTTGCCGTTTGTTATTTTAATATATGTATAAACTATAAACTTTAATCTGAACAATTATGGTATTTGATTCGGAAATTATAAATAAGTTTTATTCTGTTTATAAAGAGAAGATCGATCATGTAAAAAACATTCTTAAACAACCCCTAACGCTAACAGAGAAAATATTATATGCGCATCTCTTGGATCAAAAGAAAATAAAAACTTATCAGAAAGAACATGACTATATTGATTTAGTTCCCGACCATTTGGCTATGCAGGATGCATCGGCACAAATGCCACTTTTGTTATTTATTAATGCTCACCGTAATCATGTCGGTTTACCTACAACAGTACACTGTGATCATTTTATTAAAGCATGCAAAAACGATAAATTTGATCTGCCGGAATCATTAATTACTCATGAGGAAATTTATACATTTCTTCGGAAAGCATCTTCTAAATATGGCATTGGGTTCTGGAAACCCGGTGCAGGTATTATTCATCAGATACTTTTAGAGCATTACGCTTTCCCCGGTGGATTACTTGCTGGAATTGATTCGCATATTCCAAATACCGGTGGTCTTGGTATGCTGGGCATTGGTATTAGTGGTATTGAGGCTGTAGATTTAATGTGTAGTCAGCCACTTAAAATAAAAATGCCAAGAGTTATTGGTATACATTTAACAGGTCAGCTTAGTGGATGGGCATCTCCAAAAGATGTTATACTTAAACTGGTAGGAATGTTGACTGTAAAAGGAGGGCATAATTCTGTAATAGAATATTTCGGTCCGGGTGCAGAAACGATATCAGCTACCGGCAAAGCTACCATGTGTAATATGTGTGCTGAATTGGGCGCAGTTTCATCAGTCTTTCCGTATGATGAAAAAATGGCAGCTTATTTAACTGTCACAGGAAGAGAAGAAGTTGCAATAATGGCAAATAATGTTTTTGATTGTTTGCAAGCTGATGCAGAGGTGACAGATAATCCGGCAAATTATTATGACGAGGTTATTGAAATAGATCTATCAGGAATTGAACCATATATTAACGGACCATTAACTCCCGAAACTGCTACACCGATTTCTGAATTCTGTGAACAAGTATTAGTCAATGGTTATCCCAGAAATATGGAAGTCGGATTGATTGGTTCCTGTGTCAATTCATCCTATCAGGATTTAAGTCGGGCAGCCTCAATAGCCCGGCAAACCCTGGAAAAAGATATTGCTACTGTTTCATCTCTTCTTATAATTCCCGGTAGTGAACAAATAAAAAGTACTGCCGAAAGAGATGGTTTACTAACATTATTAAATGGTATAGGTGCAAAAGTAATGTCATGTGCCTGTGGTCCCTGCATAGGTCAGTGGAATCGCGATTTTAAGGATCCTGATAAGAAGAATTCTATTCTGACTTCCTTTAACAGAAACTTCGCTAAACGTGTTGATGGCAATCCGAATACTTTCGTTTTCATTGCTTCGCCGGAAATTGTTACCGCTGTTACCATAGCTGGTGATCTCTGTTTTAATCCATTAAAAGATCGCTTGTTTACACATGATGGTGAAAAAGTGAAATTCTCGGAACCATCGGGTGATGAATTACCCGAATACGGCTTTGTTAGTAAAGAAGAAAATTATATTGCACCTCAACATAATAATGAAGAGATCGAAATTAATCCGGAATCGCAAACGTTGCAATTCATTGACAGAGCAAAACCATGGGATGGAAATGATTTTACTAATCTGGCTTTGCTGATAAAGATAAAAGGTAAATGTACTACTGATCAAATCTCTGTATGCGGTCCGTGGTTGCGTTATCGCGGACATCTCGAAAAGATATCAGATAATCTTTTAATGGGTGCAACAAACGCTTTTAATGGCCGAATGAACAAAGTTTGGAATCGTTTTACGAATAATTATGAAAGTGTAGCAGAAACCGCTAAACAATATAAGGCAAATCATATTTATTCTATTATAGTGTCTGGTGAAAATTATGGCGATGGATCTAATCGTGAACATGCAGTGCTCGAACCACGTTTTCTTAATGTTCGTGTCATTCTTGCAAAAAGTTTTGCGCATCTGCACGAAGAGAATTTAAAAAAGCTGGGTACACTTGTCCTGACTTTCATCAATGAAGATGATTATGACCGTATTGAAGAACGTGATATCATTTCGGTCACAGGTTTACAGCAGATGCAACCCGGGAAACCTCTTCAGATTACACTACGACATGAAACAGGTGAAGAAGAAAGTTTTGACGTTAATCATACATATACTGAACAGCAGATTGAATGGTTCCGTGCCGGATCTGCACTAAATATAAGAAGAAATGAGTAGAATAACGAAACAACCGGATGGCCCGCTCATCGTACCGGATAATCCGACTATACCGTATATTACCGGTGATGGCGTGGGAAAAGAAATCACTCCTTCGATGTTGGAAGTGGTGAGTGTTGCTGTACGTGTAGCTTATGGCACTCATAGACAAATTGTATGGAAAGAGGCGCTGGCTGGTGAGAATGCCTTTCATCAGACCGGAAAATGGTTGCCGGATGAAACCATAGAGAAGTTTGAGAAATATAAAGTGGGAATAAAAGGGCCGCTGCATTTTCCCAATGAAGGTGACATCCCCTCACTTGATGCAACGCTTCGGCTTACTTTCGATCTGTATGCAGGATTCCGCACTTCGCGCTGGTTCTTAGGAATCTTTACCCCGATTGTTGCTCCCGAAAAAGTGCACCTGACACTATTTTATGAAAACGTAGAAGATATCTGTACAGGTATACAATGGCAAAAAGGTACAGCTCAGGCCGAAAAGTTTATGCATCTGCTGACCGATGAAATGGGCGTTAAATCTTTGCGTTTCCCTGAATCTTCTTCCTTTGGTATCAAAGTAGTTTCGAAAGAAGGCGTTGAACGTCTGGTACGGGCGGCATGTCATTATGCTGTTCAGCACGATTTGCCCTCAGTTACTTTGATACATAAAAGTGATATGATGAATTGTACCGAAGGCAGCTTCAAATACTGGGGTTATGAACTTGCCCAGCGCGAATTTGCTGAAGAATTGGCTTCGGGTAAACTGGTTATAAAAGATTGTACAGCCGATTCGTTTATGCAGGATGTACTGCTTAAACCCGAAGAATTCTCGGTGGTAGTAGCGTTGAATATTACAGGTAGCTATACTTCTGATCTGCTGGCTGCCATGTCGGGTGGAATTGGTGTGGCTCCGAGTGCCAATATCAATTTCGAGACAGGTAACGCAGTGTTCGAATGTTTGCATGGTACCATTCCATATCTGGCTGGTAAGAACGCTGTCAACCCTTCTGCATTGATTCTGTCAGCTGTGATGATGTTAGAGTATATGGGTTGGCATGAAGCCAGTGTACTCATCTCACGTGCATTAGAAAAGAGTTTCGAAGATGGTCGTGCAACCTTTGATCTTGCCCGGTTTATGCCAAGCGGACATATTCTTTCGACTACAGACTTTACCCGCGAAATTATCGAACGTATAGAAGGCCGCTATAAAGAAAGATAACAGTGATTCTTTTTCATATTTGACTCCCGGTAAATTATATCTTAGAATATGTAATCTGCCGGGAGTTTTTATGTGATTTTATTTATTAAAAATTGGCATATATTTATGTAATGTTTAATTTTGTTCGCGAAATAAAAAAATCATGAATCTCGAACAATTTAATCTTTTTTGCCTGGGCATGGCTGTTATTGCCCTTTTTGTATTTATTGCTTTATACTTCGTAAAAGCCGGTTATGGTATTTTCCGTACGCAATCGTGGGGACTTGCCATTAACAATAAAGTAGCCTGGGTATTAATGGAATCACCGGTTTTTCTGATGATGCTTTTCCTCTGGCTTGGTTCTGAACGCCGTTTTTCTCCGGTAATTATCGTATTCTTCCTGTTATTTCAACTCCATTACTTTCAACGATCCTTTATCTTTCCCTTTCTGTTAAAAGGCAAAAGCAAGATGCCTCTGGCTATTATGTGCATGGGTATCATATTCAATATACTTAATGGTTATATGCAGGGCGAGTGGATCTTCTATCTGGCTCCCGATAATTTATATCAGAATGACTGGTTGCATACGCCTCAGTTCTGGATTGGGGCATTCCTGTTTATGGCCGGAATGATAATCAATATACAGTCTGACCATGTGATCCGTAATCTTCGGAAACCGGGCGATACAAAGCATTACTTACCCTCAAAAGGGTTTTACCGATATGTAACTTCTGCCAATTACTTTGGCGAACTGGTTGAATGGGCCGGATGGGCAATAATGACATGGTCTTTGCCGGGTGCGGTCTTCTTCTGGTGGACATTTGCTAATCTGGTACCTCGTGCCAATGCCATATGGCATCGCTACCGTGAAGAATTTGGTGAAGAAGTCGGTAATCGTAAACGTGTAATTCCTTTTATCTATTGATTAAATACTGGCTATTATGAGTACTTCTAAACTATTCACACCTGTAACTTTCGGTCCGCTAACATTGAGAAACCGGACAATTCGTTCGGCTGCTTTTGAGAGTATGTGTCCGGGCAATAAACCTTCGAAGATGTTGTTCGATTACCATCAGTCGGTGGCAGCGGGTGGAGTAGGGATGACGACTATTGCCTATGCATCGGTAACACAGAGTGGTTTGTCTTTTGAACGCCAACTCTGGATGAGGCCCGAAATAGTACCAGGGTTAAAAGAGATTACCGATGCCATTCATGCCGAAGGTTCAGCTGCCAGTATACAATTAGGGCATTGCGGAAATATGTCGCATAAAGGTATTTGCGGTGTTATTCCTGTTTCTGCATCAACCGGACTGAATATCTATTCGCCCACCTTTGTCCGTGGACTTCGCAAAGACGAACTTCCTGAGATGGCTAAAGCTTATGGAGAAGCAGTAAATCTGGCACGCGAAGCCGGTTTCGATGCTGTAGAGATTCATGCAGGACATGGTTATCTGATTAGTCAGTTCCTGTCGCCATACACAAATCGTCGCCGGGATGAATATGGAGGATCTTTAGAGAATCGCATGCGCTTTATGGATATTGTGATGGCCGAAGTAATGAAAGCTGCCGGGAGCGATATAGCGGTATTCGTTAAAATGAATATGCGCGATGGCTTTAAAGGAGGTATGGAAATTGACGAAACGCTGCAAGTCGCAAAAAGACTGGTCGACCTTGGTGCACATGCTTTGGTGCTGAGTGGCGGTTTCGTCAGTAAAGCCCCGATGTATGTGATGCGTGGTGCCATGCCGATTAAAACACTGACTCACTATATGGATTGCTGGTGGTTGAAATACAGTGTAAAAATGGCCGGAAAGATGATGATTCCAACCGTACCTTTTCAGGAAGCTTATTTTCTTGAAGATGCATTGAAATTCCGCGAGGCTCTTCCCGATGCGAAGCTGGTATATGTAGGCGGATTGGTATCGAGAGATAAAATAGATGAAGTGCTGGATGATGGTTTCGATGCCATACAGATGGGGCGTGCTTTACTCAATGAACCGGGTTTCGTAAACCGTATGAAGGAAGAAGGAGAGGTACGCTGTTCCTGCGGACACAGTAACTATTGCATCGGACGAATGTATACGGTAGAGATGGCATGTCACAAGCATTTAAAAGAACAATTACCAAAGAGTCTCGTAAAAGAGATTGCTGATTTAGAAAAACAATAAGAAACGACAAAACAGAATGGAGCAGAAAATTGCAGTGATTACCGGTGCAGACGGTGGTATGGGAACAGAGATAACACGTGCGGTAGCTATCGCAGGTTATCATGTGATTATGGTATGTTATACAAAGGAAAAAGGCGAGAAAGTTCGGCAGGAATTAGTATATCAGACCGGTAATCCGTACCTCACAGTAATGCAGTGCGATTTCTCCTCTTTGGCTTCTGTAGCTGCATTGGCAGACAGAATACGTGATAAGAACATTCCGATTTCTTTGCTGATGAACAATGCCGGTGTGCTTGAAACCGGACTGAGAATGACAGAAGACGGACTGGAGCGTACTGTGGGAATTAATTATGTAGCTCCTTATTTATTTACACGCAAATTACTTCCTGCAATGAAACGTGGCGCACGAATTGTCAATATGGTATCGTGTACGTATGCTATCGGGCAACTCGATTTCCCTCTCTTCTTTGAGCAGGGGCGTAAAGGAAACTTTTGGCGTATTCCGGTATACGGCAACACGAAACTGGCATTAATGCTTTTTACCATAGAGTTGGCAAAGCGTACGAAAGTTGCGGGAATAGCAGTGAATGCCGCCGATCCGGGTGTAGTTTCAACTCCCATTATTACTATGCATGCCTGGTTCGATCCGTTGACAGATGTTTTATTCCGTCCTTTTATACGAAAACCAAAGCAAGGCGCAGCAACAGCTATTGAATTATTGCTCGAAGAAAAGAATGAAGGGAAGACCGGCACACTGAATGTTAGCTGCAAAACGAAGAAGCTTTCAAAGAAATATACGCAACACCGGCAAATGGAAGAGTTGTGGGAGGAGACAGAGCGAATCGTATCTCCCTGGTTATAATGCTATTCTTTTAGTTGGCTGAAGTATCCTTTTCAGCACGTTCATTCATTTTACGCTGAATAAATTCAATCTTCTGATTGGCTTCTTCCTGTTCAGCTTTAATCTTCTGAATGGCCGAAAGAATCTGAGTCAGTTCATAAATACCGGCTGCAGCTTTACGATCGTCAGCACTCATTGTAGTATTATACTTCTTATCACCGATATATTCAACTTTTATATTATTATCGCGATTCAGATAGATAAAACCGATAACGTTGCCATCTTCGCCATCTTTAAAATCGGCTTGCTCCATTTTGCGGTCAAGATTGGTCGTTTCGTAGCTGTTTTTCGACATGGGCGTTTCGGCAAATGTACCATCGGGTGCAGTAACCTTTACGGCAGTATGATGAATGTTAGATCCACCGTTATAAAAAGAAGTCATTTTCATTTGTCCCTGTTCGCTTACCTGAAAGCGCAGGAAGTTACGGTCTAAATTCTTTTCTACCACCTGAGTCGGCCAGAAGTAATTACCAATCTTCTGGTATACAGTATCTTTCTCTAACTTAAAATTGCCCACAATTGCTGCCAGCTCTTCCTGTTTTACAGCCATCAGGCTATCCAGAAAACTTAAAGTCTGTTCCTGCTCAGTTAACTCTACTTCCTGCATCAGTTCTATTCCTTTTCTGCGTGCTTCGTAAGCTTTGGGGAATAAAATCTTAATGCTGTCGATCAACATTTTTGCTTCATTGAAATTTCCATGCTGATATTCATATTTAGCCAGTTCAAGCTGATGTTCGGCGTTGGCCTGATCACGGTTACACGATGTGATTAAAAATCCAAATGTTAAGAGTCCGAGAAGAAAGTACAATTTTGTTTTCATTTTTACTATCTGTTAGAATTCGATGGACAAAGATACTTAATTTTGGCTTCAGAAGTGAGCATTCAACTCTAAAGTTGTAACTTTGCATTCATATAGAAGGTAATGATAAAAACAAATATGATAGCACTTACACCCGAAGAATTAAAAAATAAATTCAAAGACAAGATCTTTTCAGATATTTCTAAAACTGCCGATGCACTGCAATTAGAGTGTTATGTGGTAGGTGGCTATGTACGTGACCTCTTTCTGAACCGCCCTTCAAAAGATATTGATGTGGTTGTGGTCGGAAGTGGTATCGAAATGGCTCAGGCTTTGGGAAGACATCTTGGTAAGGGTGCGCACGTTTCTGTGTTTCGTAATTTCGGTACGGCACAGGTTAAGTTTCGCGATATGGAGATTGAGTTTGTAGGCGCACGCAAAGAGTCTTATCAGCGCGATTCCCGCAAACCGATTGTAGAAGATGGTACACTCGAAGACGATCAGAATCGTCGTGACTTTACCATCAATGCCATGGCGGTTTGTATGAACTCTGCTCGCTTTGGCGAACTGGTCGATCCGTTTAACGGAGTCGAAGACCTGAAAGAAAAGACTATTCGCACACCGCTCGATCCGGATATTACCTTTAGCGATGATCCGCTTCGCATGATGCGTTGTATCCGTTTCGCTACTCAGCTTAACTTTTATATCGATGACTCTACATTCGACTCTTTGAGCCGTAATGCCGAACGTATCGAGATTATTTCGCGTGAACGTATTGCCGATGAACTGAACAAGATCATTCTTTCTCCGGTGCCATCCAAAGGTTTCATTGATCTCGACCGTTGTGGTTTGCTGAACTATATCTTTCCTGAATTAGTAGAACTACAAGGCACAGAAACCAGAAACGGCAGAAGTCATAAAGATAATTTTTATCATACACTCGAAGTACTCGATAACGTAAGTAAGCATACTGATAATCTTTGGCTGCGTTGGGCAGCCATTCTTCACGATATTGCCAAACCTAAAACCAAGCGTTGGGAAAATAAGGCCGGCTGGACCTTCCACAACCACAACTTCGAAGGTGCCAAGATGGTACCACTCATTTTCAGGAAGATGAAGTTGCCGATGAATGAAAAGATGAAGTTTGTTCAGAAACTGGTAAGTCTGCATCTTCGTCCAATCGCCATTGCTGATGATATTGTAACCGATTCGGCTGTTCGCAGAATGTTGTTCGAAGCCGGTGATGATATTGACGATCTGATGACACTATGCGAAGCCGATATCACCTCGAAGAACGATGAACGCAAGCAGCGCTTCCTTAATAACTTCGCGTTGGTACGTCAGAAGCTGAAAGATATTGAAGAGAAAGACCGTGTACGCAACTTCCAGCCACCGGTAAAAGGCGAAGAGATTATGGAGATTTTCGGTCTTACACCTTGTGCGGAAGTCGGCTCACTGAAAAGCTCTATCAAGGATGCTATTCTCGATGGGATTATCCCGAATGAATACGAAGCTGCTTATGAATTCCTACTGAAGAAAGCGGCAAAGATGGGGTTAAAGCCAATAGATAAAAAGGCATAAATACGTTGTACTTATCGTAACTTTAGCGAAAGCATAAAGCAGATGCAGGCTATACTTAAACAATTTGTATGTTAAGTATGGCCTGAAAATCTCTTTAAAACATAAAATAAAAACGGGTAGAAAGTAAAGAAATCTCTTTTCCTTTCTACCCGTTTTTTTATGTCTTACAGTTTATTGAAACTGCTGTTACAGCTCAACAATAGCTTCATCGCAAAGCGTTAGCTTCTCTAAACCTTCTGCATTTACTGCCCATGAGTTTTCAATACCTACCGCACCGATTCCCGGCAACACGATTTTAGGCTCGAGCGCAAAGACCATACCCGGTTCAAGCTCTTTCTTCATGCGGGGTGCAATTACCGGCATCTCGTTAATTTCCAGTCCGATACCATGACCAATGAAGCGCGCTTTCTGTTCAATACCCATAAAGTTATCGGCATATCCGGCTTTGGTCACCATTTCGATGGCTTTATTGTACATATCTTCGCAAACCGTACCCGGTTTTGCCATTTCAACAATCTCATTCTGAATATCGATACATACCTGGTGGGCATCATACGCATTCTGAGTCAGTTTACCTACAGAATATACACGGCTCATATCGCCCATATATCCGTTAAAGTTACCGCCCATATCGACCATAATTGTCTCTCCAGCCTTTATCGGAGCACCTTTCACGCTTCCCGGAAGTGCAGGATGAATGCCCTGACCGCCCAGTGAAAAATCGAATGGAGAAGGGTAGGCAGCATTATCACCGGCCAAAAGACTTCCCATAAAGATTTCCATGCTCTGACCAAATACGCGGAACACACCAAGGTTACCTTCCAGGCGCATCAGTCTTTCAACTTCAATAGAAAGTTGCAAGTCGGTCATTCCCGGACGGAATACAGATGGAATCTGATTGTAAGCTTTAGTATGTGCAGCACCCGAGCGACGAAAATGTTCAATCTCCACTGCTGTTTTAATGCTACGGGCTTCGCGGATAACTGGTGTACCGTTTACCACTTCGGCTTCTGGGAATAATCCGGCCAGACGCATATAATCTGTATAAGGCAATTCATCAGCCTCAAGCATCACTTTTTCGGGCATTGGCAGGCCTTCTTCTTTCAGGATATCAATAATCTGTTCGGGTTTGCGGATTCCGAAAACGAATTCGCCGCTAAGGTGGTTCGGACGTTTCACAAAGATACGCGCAGGCGAGTTCAGTGGCAGATATAAATAGCCGCTGATAATCGTTCCTGCTGTGTAAAGCAAATTTATATTGCAGGCAATCAGGGCAGCATCAATATTTTGTTGCTGCATCAGTCTGCGTATCTTGTCACGTCGTAGTTTTAATTCGGGTTGTATCATTTTTTCTGTTTTATATTCATGTTACGCCGGCAAAGTTAATGGCTTTTGGCGATTTAGAAAACTATAGATATAAAAAAGAGTGCTGCTCATATATCCGGGAAGATATATAAGCAGCAGACAGAAAAAAGACATTAACTAAAACAAGAGATTGTTATATCATGAATTGCATTGCAAAATTAAATGATGCCCTGTTCAAGCATAGCGTGAGCCACTTTCATGAAACCGGCAATGTTTGCACCTTTTACATAGTTAATATAACCATCAGGTTCAGTACCGTATTTCACGCATTGTGCATGAATGTTGTGCATAATGCTGTGTAGTTTCTGATCAACTTCAGTAGCGCTCCAGCTTAAATGCATGGCATTTTGCGACATTTCAAGTCCCGATGTTGCCACACCTCCGGCATTTACTGCCTTACCCGGTGCATACATCACTTTATGTTCAATGAACAAATCGATAGCTTCTGGAGTACAGCCCATGTTAGAGATTTCGCCCACACAGGTTACACCATTTTTAATCAGATTTTTCGCATCTTCTTCGTTCAGCTCGTTTTGAGTCGCACATGGTAATGCCACATCAACTTTCACTTCCCAAGGATGTTTATTTGGTATAAACTTAGCATTAGGATACTCGTCTGCATAAGGAGCAACGATGTCATTGCCCGACGCACGAAGTTCCAGTAAGTAATCGATTTTTTCGCCACTGATACCTTCTTCATCATAAATGTATCCGTCAGGACCAGAGATAGTCACTACCTTACCGCCAAGTTCGTTAGCTTTAATGGCTGCTCCCCATGCTACGTTACCGAAGCCCGATAGCGCCACAGTTTTGCCTACCATAGAGATGCCTTTAGTTTCGAGCATTTCGTTTACAAAGTAAAGACCACCGAAACCGGTTGCTTCAGGGCGAACCAGTGAACCGCCGTAATCCAGACCTTTGCCTGTTAAAGTACCTGTACATTCGCGGGTTAACTTCTTATACATGCCATACAGATAGCCCACTTCACGTGAACCTACGCCGATATCACCGGCAGGAACATCGGTATCAGGACCTAACTGGCGCCATAACTCAAGAATGAATGCCTGGCAGAAACGCATAATCTCAGCATCGCTTTTACCGCGTGGAGAGAAATCAGAACCGCCTTTACCTCCACCCATTGGCAGAGTAGTCAGTGCATTTTTAAAGGTTTGTTCAAAACCTAAGAATTTCAGAATAGAAAGATTCACCGATGCATGGAATCGTAAACCACCTTTGTACGGACCGATCGCGTTGTTAAACTGTACACGGTAACCGATGTTGGTTTGTACTTCGCCCTTATCATCTACCCACGTCACACGGAATGTGAAGATACGGTCGGGTTCAACAATACGTTCGACAATTTTTGCTTTTTCGAACTCAGGATGCTGATTATATACATCTTCAATAGAAAGAAGTACTTCTTTTACAGCTTGTAGGTACTCAGATTCACCAGGGTGCTTTGCCTCTAATGAAGACATAATTTTCTGAATATTCATAATATGTGGTTTTAAAAGGTTGTTTTGATAAATTGTCACCTAATAGTGATGCAAATATATAAAAACTTTTATTGCAGCATCAAAATTTCCCTTAATTTTTCTACAAATAATGATAAAATGATAGTTTGTAAAGAGAAAGCGTTTTTGGTCGCAATAATAATGCAGCCAAAAACGCCTCTATAAATCTTATAATTAACGACTTATTCGAAAGTTGGTTTCATGTTCATATTATACATGATGAAACTGTAGATATCAGCTTGCTCTTCCAGTACTTTCTGAATAGGTTTACCGGCACCGTGACCCGCTTTGCTATCAATACGAATCAGGGTTGGGTTAGTGCCGTCATTCGCTTCCTGCAATGCAGCAGCAAATTTAAACGAGTGTGCTGGAACCACACGGTCATCATGATCGGCTGTAGTAACCAGTGTTGCAGGGTATGCAGTACCCGGTTTCAGGTTGTGAACAGGAGAGTAAGCGTACAGGTATTCAAACATCTCAGGACTGTCTTCGCTTGTACCATAATCGCTCGCCCAGTTCCAGCCGATAGTGAATTTGTGGTAACGAAGCATATCCATTACACCTACCTGTGGAATAGCTACTTTGAAGAGGTCAGGACGCTGAATCATACTTGCACCAACAAGCAGACCACCGTTTGAACCACCTACGATAGCAATCTTTTCAGGATTAGTATATTTGTTTTCTACCAGATATTCAGCAGCCGAAATGAAATCGTTGAATACATTCTGCTTATTCAATTTAGTACCGGCAATGTGCCATTCTTCACCATACTCATTACCACCACGAAGGTTTACTTGTGCATAAATACCACCGTTTTCAAGGAAAGGAATACGCATGGTGCTGAAGCTTGGGTTAAGACTTACACCAAAACCACCGTAACCATAAAGGAATACAGGATTGTTGCCATCAAGTTTCAAACCTTTCTTATAAGTAAGGAACATTGGAATCTTAATACCATCTTTACTTGAGAAGAATACTTGTTTAGTTTCGAATTCGTCAGGATTGAATTTCACTTCTGGTGCACGGAACAATTCATAAGTATTATTATCCATATTATATGTATAGGTTGCACCAGGAGTAGTGAACGATGTAAAGCCAAAGAATGTTTCTTTATCATCTTTATCACCGCTGAAGCCTACCGAACCTAATGAAGGCAACTGAATTTCCTGAATTTTGTTACCGTTCAGGTCATAAACATACGCATGATTAGAAGCATCCTGATCGTAAGTAAGGAACAGTTTGCCACCAATTATGCTGGCATTTGAAAGTACAGATTCCGACTCTGGAATAAGTTCTACCCAGTTGTCGATTTTAGGATTCTTCGCATTAGCCACCATAATACGGTTTTTAGGCGCATTGTAGTTGGTAAAGATCAGAATGCTGTCACCCATCACTTCAATAGGGCTATATGAGAATTCGTTATCTGTAGTCAACTGTTGCATACCACCTTTGCCCTGCGCATCAGTAATATAAAGATTATTACCGCGAGATGCACCCGATTCATACATAAACAAGAAACGGTTATCATCGCTTGTTGATGTTGTATAGAAGCGCAATGGCTCTTTCGGATTCGAGTAGATCAGTTTATCAGATGCCTGAGGAGTTCCCAGCTTGTGATAATAAACCTTATGGTTTTCGTTTACATTCGAATACTCTTTTCCTTTTACCGGAGCATCGTATGCACTATAGTAGAAACCATCGTTCTGCCAAGCCACACCAGTTACTTTCGCCCAGTTGATCTGATCCTCAAGAAGCTGACCTGTAGCTACATCCATTACATAGATATCCAGCCAGTCTGAACCACTTTTTGAAACAGCATATGCCAGATACTTACCATCGTTAGAGAAAGCAAGACGGCTCAATGCTACCGTACCATCTTCCGAGAATTTGTTTGGATCGAGGAATACACGAGGTTCACCATCCAGTGTGTCCTGAACATAAAGTACACTCTGATTCTGCAAACCATCGTTTTTGTAGAAATAATATTTACCGTTTTTCTTGAACGGCGTACCGATTTTCTCGTAGTTTGTCAGATCGGTCAGACGGCTAAGCAATGCTTCGCGGAAAGGAATTTGTTCCAGATACTGATTGGTTACAGCATTTTCGGCAGCTACCCAGGCAGCTGTTGCGGCGCTGGTGTCATTCTCGAGCCAGCGATAAGGGTCGGCAACTTCGGTTCCGAAATAAACATCCACTGTGTCTACTTTTGCCGTCTCCGGATAGATTAGTTTGGGCGCTTTGCCTGCGCACGACATCATTAAGATGCTACTCATAAATAGGGTTACTTTCTTCATATATAAGTTGATAAATAGATATTCTTCCGTATTTCTATGTGTCAGCCAATTAAGGTTTCAAATGTACATATTAATTTTTTGATTCATCAAATATATTTCTGAAAATCAAATGACATATAGTTGAATATTTATAGAATTATTTGTCATTTTTGATACCTCTCTTACTGTTTTGCTGATAAGCTATCATCCGCATACCATTCATAGCTTGCCAGCTTGTTGAGTAACTATCGCCAGCAAACCGGGAAGCTATGGCTGATAAACCAGCAAAAAAAACCGCATTTACAATCTTTACTTATAATATAAAGCATTGTAAATGCGGAAGTTATATTTTGTTGTTTCTCCAGAAACGGATTATACCAAATGAGCAATCCACTCTTCGCGTTCTCCGGGAAGAAGGTCGATAACCGGAATCTCTACCATTGTGTAGCAACCCGGTTGCTGACGGAACGAAGCTCGTGCCACACATACAAGAACCTGAGCCGTAAGCGCAGGATTATTGATGCGCATATTGAATTCGAAAAGCTGATTTTGTGTCTTTCCGGATACACCTTTACGAGTCAGATTAACACCATGTCCCATATCCAGTAAAGCATCTACGCTTGGCACTTCGGTTACATGCGTTTCATCGTTCACGAAATAAGCATCTGCTTTAATGGCTTTAGCCACTTCATCAAACTTATACCCTTCAATTACTTCGATATAAACCATACGGCGGTGAATACCTGTACCGGTTGGAATCGTCATCGAAAGGGCAGCTTTTACTCCCGGAATAGCTTTCACGGCAACGGTATGTCCCATGCTCATACCCGGACCGAAGTTGGTATAAGTAATTCCTTTTGGCGCAATAGCTTCCAGCATAGTGCGAACCACTGAGTCAGTACCCGGGTCCCATCCGGCAGCAATTACAGAGACTGCTTTGTGTTCTTTTGCACAGTCACCCAGCGTTTTACGCAACGGAACAATACCGCTGTGGATATCGAAGCTGTCTACTGTATTGATGCCCATGGCCAGAATCTCTTTGGCATAAGCTTCAACGCTGCGGGTTGGAGTACAAAGAATTGCTACATCCACATCTTTCAATTCAGTGATACTTTTTACCACTTCATAGTCTGCAAGTTCGGCAGGCTTGTTTTCGGCGCCAGCACGGCGGATAACACCTGCCACTTCGAAGTCGGGTGCATTCTGTAAAGCCTCTAACACATATTGTCCGATATTGCCATATCCAACGATGGCTGCTCTGAATTTTTTCATTCTTGTATTGGTTTTGTTTTAAGTTCGAGATATTGTTCTATCCACAAAAATAAGATAAATAACCGACTTGCTGAAAATGTTCTTTCACATTCTGATATTTAAGAAGAAATATACTTGCTATACTTCTATATATGCACACAATAAAACAAGCTGAACAATCGTTAATGAATCATACCAACAGACCGTACAAACGCAAGGATGATGAACAGAAGTTAACAATAGGGTAGAATGCGGTCACACTCACTTTAGAAAACATTATGATAGAATATATTAGAGGCGAAATTGCCGAACTTACACCGGCGGTGGCCGTTATTGATTGTAACGGTTTAGGCTATGCCGTAAATATCTCGCTCAATACTTACTCGGCCATTCAGGGTAAAGGTAACTGTAAACTTTTTATTCACGAAGCCATTCGTGAAGACGCACATATTCTTTTCGGTTTTGCAGATAAAGCCGAAAGAGAGATTTTTCAATTGCTGATTTCTGTATCGGGAATCGGTGGCAATACGGCACGTATGATTCTTTCGGCAATGTCTTATCAGGAGTTGGTGCAAGTCATCAGCACTGAGAATGCGAATATGCTGAAAACGGTGAAGGGGATCGGTCTCAAAACCGCTCAACGTGTGATTGTCGACCTGAAAGACAAAATTAAAATCTCTGCTTCTGATGCGGCTGGTCAGTCTGCTATGTTACCGATGATGAACAATGAGGTTCAGAACGAAGCGGTGGCTGCGCTGACAATGCTTGGATTTGCGTCTGCACCTTCTCAGAAAGTGGTTCAAACTATCCTCAAAGAAGAACCCGGTGCAGCAGTTGAACGGGTAATTAAGCTTGCACTGAAGAGATTATAATGCAAAAACCTGCTCATAGCATTAAACTGTATTACTGGTTTGTCCTTTTATTCTGTGTTTTCGGATGCGCGATAAAGGGATATGCCCAGTCACAACCTATGCCTATTGTGCAGGAAAAAGTGGTCTACGATGAGGTAACCAACCGCTATTACATTCATACCATTATCGGTGGTCAGGAAACGGAAGTCCCAATGGTACTTACGCCTGCCGAATATATGGAGTGGAGCATGCGCCGCTCTATGGCCGAATACTACAAAAGACGAAATGACTCTATCGCCATAAAAGGTCCCGATAAGTTCGATTTTACCAATATGCAATTCAATATCGGGCCAGCCGAAAAGGTGTTTGGTCCCGGTGGTGTGCAGATTAAAACCCAAGGTAGTGCCGAACTCAGTTTCGGTATGAGCTACAAGAATGTGGAGAATCCATCACTACCCGAGAGTATGCGTAAGACCTGGGCATTCGACTTCGACGAGAAGATCAATATTCATGTCAATGGTAAAGTGGGCGATAAGGTGAATCTCGACATGAACTATAATACCGATGCTACTTTCGACTTCGACAATAAGAATATGAAGCTGAAGTACGAGGGTAAGGAAGATGAAATTATTAAACTGCTCGAGGCCGGTAACATCAGCATGTCTACAGGCAATTCACTGATTCGCGGTGCTTCCACACTTTTCGGGGTGCGTGCCGATCTTCAGTTCGGTAAACTGAAGCTGCAAACGGTACTGAGTCAGCAGGAAAGTGAATCGAAAACCGTGACCAGTAAGGGTGGAGCACAAACCATTCCTTTCGATTTCTCGGCCGATGCTTATGATGAAAATCGTCACTTCTTCCTGGCGCACTATTTCCGCGATACGTATGATGCGAACATGGCCCAATTGCCCAATGTCTTGTCGGGGGTAACCATCAGTCGTGTTGAAATCTGGATTACCAACAAACGTGGTAATTATGATAATCCACGTAATCTTGTGGCTTTTAGTGATATTGGTGAATCAAAAGTCATAACCGAAGGAACACCATGGGTTTCCGAATCCTCCATTAATCTGGCTCCCCGTAATGCAGCCAATAATCTCTATTCTTCGATGGTCAACATGTATCCGATGGCCCGCGATATCAGTGCGGTAAACAGCGTGATGCAGGGTATTCCCGGTATGGAAAGCGGCGAAGATTACGAAAAGATAGAGAGTGCCCGATTGCTGACTGCCTCTGAATATAGCGTACACACTTCTTTAGGATATATTTCACTAAAACAGACATTGCAGCCCGATGAGGCGCTGGCAGTGGCTTTTGAGTATACGCTGAAAGGGCAACGTTACCAGGTGGGTGAGTTTGCATCTGATATTAAAGAGACCAGCAGCTGTATGTATGTGAAGTTGCTGAAAAATACATCGAACTCGCCTTTGGCCACTTGCTGGCACCTGATGATGAAGAATGTATATTCGCTCAATGCTTTTCAGGTGCAGAAAGAGAAGTTTACGCTGAATATTACCATGCTCAATGATACGAGCGGGGTGTATATGCGCTATATTCCTGAAGGAAATATTGCAAAAATACCATTATTGAAAGTCATGGGACTCGACCGTCTGAATAGTCAGAATCAGTTGGGTAGCAACGGTTTCTTCGACTTTGTAGACGGATATACCATCAATGCTCAAAACGGGCGTGTTTACTTCCCGGTTGTCGAACCGTTTGGTAACCATCTTCGTCAGGCTATCGGAAATAATGCCATTGCAGAGAAGTATGTCTTCCAGGAGCTGTATGACTCAACACGAACCGTAGCCAAGCAGTTGGCAGAGAAGAACAGGTATCGCCTTGAAGGGGAATACCGGGCATCTGCAGCCAATGAAATTCGTCTGGGGTCTATGAATATTCCACGCGGGTCGGTAAGAGTTTCTGCCGGGGGTACGGTATTGACCGAGAACTCCGACTATACCGTAGATTATACTATGGGGGTTGTTACTATCATCAACCAAAGTATTCTCGATGCCGGTACATCGATTACCGTGAATCTGGAAAGTACGACCATGTACAGCATGCAGCGTAAAACGATGATGGGACTGAACTTTACGTACGATTATTCGCCAAATTTCCAGTTTGGTGGTACGGTGATGCACATGAGCGAACGTGCACTGACCACTAAAGTGGTGGTGGGTGAAGAGCCGATATCGAATACGTTATGGGGGATAAATGCCAACTGGCGTACCGAGAGCCAGTGGCTGACGAATATGATTGACAAATTGCCATTTACCGAAGCTACTGCTCCCTCGAACATTAACCTCGGAGTGGAATTTGCACATCTTATTCCCGGTCACAGCAAAGGCATACAAGATAATTCGGTATTTATCGACGACTTTGAGAGTACACAAAGTGGTATCGATTTGCGTGCACCGCTCAACTGGCAGTTATCATCTACTCCTTATGGTGCAAAAGATGAGAACGGAGCTATTCTGTTTCCCGAAGCCGGTTTATCGAATAATATAGAATATGGTAAGAACCGTTCGCAACTGGCCTGGTATCATATCGATGGATTGTTTACGCGTCGTAATTCATCGCTGACACCGACTCATATTAAAAACGATCTGAACCAGCTTTCCAATCACTATGTCCGCGAAGTGTATGAACAAGAGCTATTCCCTAATAAACAGTTGAACTATTCTGATGCGGCTACCCTTGCGGTGCTGAACATGGCTTATTTCCCACAAGAGCGTGGTTCATACAATCTTGACCGTGATCTGAACAGCGACGGTACACTGAATAATCCCGAAAAACGCTGGGGTGGTATGATGCGTAAAATCGAAACGAGTGATTTTGAAACTGCCAATATTGAATATCTGGAGTTCTGGATGCTCGACCCCTTTATCTATGCTGACGGTGATGATCGCGGCAACCTCGGAACCCGTACAGAAGATTCTTCGTCAAGCGATGCGGGAGGTTATCTTTATATCAATTTAGGCGATATCTCTGAAGATATTTTGAAGGATGGTAAGAAGTTTTTTGAAAATGGATTGCCTATTGATGATGATCCGTCGAAAGTCGAAGAAACGGTTTGGGGGCGTGTACCCAAAGACCGAAGTCTGGTGTATGCTTTCGATAACTCATCGGGTGCGCGTCGTCGTCAGGACGTTGGTCTCAATGGTTTGTCTATTGAGAATGAACGTGAGTATTCTACCTATCAATCTTATCTGAATGATATACAGGGTATTCTTGATCCCGAAGTGTTCCAGAAATTCTACGACTCTCCTTCAGCAGATAAATATCACTATTTCCGTGGTTCGGATTATGATGCAATCGAACTCGATATTATCAATCGTTATAAGTACATTAATAATACGGAAGGTAACTCTACGGCCGACGAAGATTCGCCCGAGCGATATCCCACTGCGGCAAAAACGACTCCGGATATTGAAGATATCAATCAGGACAACACATTGCAGGAAACCGAAAAGTATTTCCAGTATCGTGTACACCTGAAACCATCAGATTTGAAAGTAGGCGAAAACTATATTACCGATAAACGCCGTACAAAAGTTAAACTCAGAAACGGGAATACGGAAGAGGTGGACTGGTATCAGTTTAAAGTGCCTGTAAAAAGCGGGGAAGCCATTGGTAATATTCGCGATTTTAAATCGATTCGCTTCATGCGTATGTTCCTTACCGGTTTTAAGAAGCCGGTGATTCTTCGTTTTGCATCGCTTGAACTGGTACGTGGTGAATGGCGTACTTATACCGATGCGTTGTACAATCTACAAAACCCGGCACCAACTGTAACCGGTACACTCGATGTTTCTACGGTTAATATAGAAGAGAATGGCGATAAAACGCCGGTCAATTATGTGATGCCGCCGAAGATTACGCGTGTGGTAGACCCTGGTCAACCTCAGCTACTGCAAAAGAACGAGCAGGCCATGAATCTGAAGATTACCAATCTGGCTCCGGGTGATGCGCGTGCGGTATACAAAAATTCATCTCTCGATATGCGCTATTACGGCAAGATCAAGATGTTTAACCATGCTGAGGCTTTAATCGATAATATTACGGATCTGAAAGATGGTGAGCTTTCGGTTTTTATTCGTTTTGGTTCCGATTATCGTGCCAATTATTATGAATATGAAATCCCGTTGTCGCTTACTGCGCCGGGTCACTATACCGACGATTCTGAAGCAGACCGTTATAAGGTATGGCCAATTGATAATACACTGGATGCTGATTTATCCATCTTTACCGATTTAAAGAAAAAGCGTAATATTGCTAAGAACAATAATCCGGGTATAAGTTACAGTAAGATATATTCTGAATATGATCCCGATCAGCCGGCCAATAAAGTCAGTGTAATGGGTAATCCGTCACTGGGTGAAATCAAAACCATGATGATTGGTATCCGTAATAATTCGCGTGCCACAAAATCGGCAGAAGTATGGGTCAATGAATTGCGTATGTCCGATTTCAATGAAGACGGCGGTTGGGCGGCACTGGGTAATCTGAATGTGCAGCTTTCGGATATTGGTAGCATGAACTTTGCCACACATATTGAGACTGCAGGCTTTGGTGGCCTGGAGCAGAGCCTGAGTGAGCGCCGTCTTGATGACTTTTATCAATATCAGTTTACTACAGCTTTCGAGGCCGGAAGATTCTTTCCGAAGGCATTGAAATTGAATGCGCCGGTATATTTCTCTTATTCACGCGAGAAGACAACACCCAAGTACAATCCGCTCGATAGTGATATGCTGATGAAAGATGCCCTGGCGAGTCTGGCTAATAAAAAAGAACGTGATTCACTACGCAATATCGCTGAAGAATTGTCTGTTTACAAGAGCTTCAGTGTAAGCAATATGACGTTCAATGTATCGAGCAAGAACCCGATGCCCTATGATCCGGCCAACTTCTCGATGAGCTATAGTTTGTCTAAACGCCATAACCAGGGTAGTACCATTGTTTATGAAGATGAAACCGACTGGCGTGCGGCTTTATCCTATAACTATGCACCGGCATATAAAGCCTGGGAACCTTTCAAACAGATGAAGAGTAAATCGAAATGGATGCGTATTTTCAAAGATTTAAATCTGAATTATCTGCCACAGAATTTATCATTTAATACTGACATGTCACGTTACTATTACGAGATGCAGCTTCGTGACATGGAAGCACTCGATGATCCTACTGGTATCCCTGTAAGTGTTGCGAAGACATGGTTGTGGAACCGTGACTTCTCTCTTCGCTGGGATTTGACTAAAAATTTGAAAGCAAGCTTCACTTCAGCCACTCGTGCTGAAATCGAGGAGCCTTACGGCGTTTTGAATAAAAATATTGACCCCGACTCTTACGAAGCACGTAAGGATACCATACGAAGAAGCCTGCTGAGTTTCGGTCGTCCCATCGATTATCAGCAGACATTTAACGCCTCTTATAAGTTGCCTTTGGATAAGATTCCGGCGACCGACTGGATTAGTGCAGATACCCGCTTTTCTTCTTCTTATAACTGGGACAGAGGAGTTGTACTTCTGGATGGACTCGATCTTGGGAACACCATTGCCAATCAGCGATCTATTGATGTAAATACTCGTTTCAACATGGAAACGCTTTACAATAAAGTACCTTTCCTGAAAGAGGTGAACCGTAAATTTTCTTCATCGAACTCCCGTCGCCCTAATCAGGCAGCTAATAATAGCAGTAGTAATCGCCGTGGAAATGATAAGCCCAAAAAGTACGAGAAAGAGATTCAGCTGAAAAAGGATACATCGGTAGTGGTACGCCATAATCTGAATTCAAAGAAACCAAAGATCAGCGCTCTTACTGTAAATGGTACACGCTATGCACTGAAATATAAAGTAATTGATGCAAACTCAATCCGTATTGATACGCGCGATAGTGTACGTATTAAAGTAACAGGCGTACCCGGACCTAAACCTGAAGATAAAAAAGGATATAAAGCGATGCAGTCTGCGGCACGTTTCGGTATGATGATTCGTAACTTTAGTGTAACGTACAAGAATACCTATGCAATGGCAATGTCAGGTTTCTTGCCTAATGTGGGCGATATGCTGGGTCAGCATCGTGGTCGCGGAGGATTTACTCCCGGACTTGACTTTGCTTTTGGTATGACGGGTACCGATTATATTCAAAAGGCAGTAGACAGAGGATGGTTGTTATGTGATTCAATAACCAGTCCGGCCACTACTAATGCGCAGGAAGACATCCAGGTGCGCATGAATCTTGAACCTGTGCGCGATCTCAAGATCGACCTCACAGCAAACCGTACCCATAACCGTTCACGCGAGATACAGTTTATGTTTGCCGGAATGCCTGAAACCCGTAGCGGTAACTTCAATATGTCTATTGTTACTATCCGCAGTGCCTTCGAGCGTCCGAAATTATCAAACGGATATTCTTCAGCTTCCTTTACCCGCTTCCTGAACAACCTTGACGTTATTCAGCAACGAGTGCAGAAACGATATGACGGAGCAACGGTGCCAACGGCTACACGCAATGAACAGCCCAGCATCGGACAGGTAGATGCCTATTCTCCCGATGTAATGGTACCAGCATTCCTTGCCGCTTATACCGGCAGAAATCCGAATAAGCATTCGCTCGATTTCTTCCCGAGCCTTTGGTCGATGGTACCCAACTGGAAGATAACTTATAGTGGCTTAAGCAAGTTGCCATTCTTTAAGAAACACTTTAAGAGTATTAACATCACTCACGGATACCGTAGCACTTATAGTGTAGGTAATTACAGTACCTTCCAGAGTTTTGTAAGCTATATGGGTGATTATGGTTTTATTGAAGATGTAACCAATGGCGATTATATTCCATCGAGCATGTACGACATTTCTGCCGTATCGATTAATGAACAATTCTCTCCTCTGATTGGTATAGATTTAAATTTCAACAATGGTTTGACTACTAAAGTGGAGTATAAGAAGACCAGAGTTTTGAATCTGAGTTTACTTGCCAATCAGATTGTAGAAACGGCATCACGCGATTTTGTACTGGGTTCCGGTTATAAATTCGTCAATCTGGAGATCTTCCCCGGAAGAAATACCAGCAATTCCAAAAACAAAATCAGCAATGATTTGTCATTACGTATGGATGTGACATTCCGCAATCAATCGGCACTGGCACGAGACATACAAACAGAGAATACGCAGGCCACCAGTGGTAATCATGCATTGAAAATATCTTTCTCTGCCGATTATACGCTGAGCCGTTATCTGAATATTCGCCTGTATTACGATCGTCAGCGCAATAAACCATTGGTATCTGCATCATCTTATGCAGTAACCAATGCAGACTTCGGTATCAGCATGAAGTTCTCGCTAAACCGATAGATAACTAACAGTAATGTAAAAACTAAATAATAAACAGAGATATGAGTACACGAAAAGAAGGTGGCAAACATCCCGGTGCTAAGGCTGCCAAACGTGTGAAAAAGGCATCGACAGGAAAACGGGTCGGTAAATCGAAGGCGTGTAAAGCCTGTAACCAACTTAACCGGCGGGTGAAATAATCTCACCAGGATATATAATGAATGCGCTTAACGGGGAAACCTCATTAAGCGCATTTCTGTTTAAAGGAGTATATGAAAAAGATGAAATTACATAAATATCAGCAAAATCAACTGCCCGGAAATGATACGCAAAAACATCGTGAGCGGATAAACAGTTGAATAGCCTACAGCCGGGGCATCATTGCTGGCAGTTTGTGTTGAATAAGCAAGGGCGGGAGGGTCAGTTGTACTACCCGCAAGCAAACCCATCAGTGTGAAGTAATTTATTTTATAATAAAGACGACCGATAGCACCCATAATTAATAGTGGAAGAACAGTGATCAATACACCGGCTCCTACATATAATAAACCATCACCCTGCACCACAGTATTAACAAAGTTAGCACCTGCCTCAATACCAACGCTGGCAAGGAATAGCACGATACCAATTTCACGAAGCATCAGGTTAGCACTCATTGTTGTATAAGTCACCAAATGCAGTTTATATCCAAAACGACCGATAAGAATGGCCACAACCAGCGGGCCACCGGCTAATCCTAATTTAACCGGAGTTGGCATTCCCGGAAAGGCAAGAGGAATACTGCCGAGTAATATACCAAGGAAGATACCTATAAATATAGTAATGATATTTGGATGATCCAGACGTTTCAATGAGTTACCCAGTACACTTGCCACACTTTCGATTGCATCTTCCTGACCAACAATCATTACGCGGTCACCTACCTGAAGTTTCAGATTAGGATCAGCAAAAAGATCAACACCTGAACGATTGACGCGGGTAATATTTACTCCGTAATGCGTACGGAAATGCAAATCACCAAGTTTCTTACCATTGATTTCCGATTTAGTCACCAGAATTCGTCTTGAAACCAGAGGCATATCCTGCTTTTCCCAGTTGATCTCTGTTTCTTTACCAAAGAAAGTAATAATCGATTCAACATCTTCTTCCGAGCAAACAATAAATACCTTATCGCCAGTGTGAAATGTAGTTTTGTGTGTAGGAATAGAAACGTGTCCGTTGTGACAGATGCGTGAACAAACAAATGCACGGTTAATCAGCGCTTTAATCTGGCCCAGTTTTTTGCCTTCAAGAGCTTCATTTCGTATTTCAAGGGTCATCAGGTGTGGCTTATGTTTTTCCTGATCCGAATTCTGATCCTTCAGTTTTTCTTCTTCTTTATTCAGATTAATGCCAAAGATGTATTTAATGGCAATAATCGAGCCGATAATACCAACCACACCAAGTGGATAGGCACAGGCATAACCCAAAGCAATTTGCGGTCCGTTATAATTGAGTTGTGTCAAGGCTTCCTGCGCTGCACCAAGCCCCGGGGTATTCGTTACGGCACCATAAAGAATACCAATAATCATCGGCAGATCTATGCGTCCATCAGCGAAATAATAAATCGCCATGGCTATCACAAGATTCAATAGTACGATACCCACTGCAAGCAGATTGAGCGACATACCTCCTTTCTTAAACGAAGAAAAGAAACTCGGTCCTACCTGAAGACCAATACAGAACACAAACAAGATGAGGCCAAATTCGCGAATGAAGTGCAAAATATGTATATCACCCGTAAAACCGAAATGCCCCATCAGAATTCCGGTGAACAATACAAACGTAACTCCCAGTGATACACCAAAGAACTTAATCTTTCCTAACAATACCCCAAAGGCAATCACAAATGCATACAAGAATACAATGTGAGCCACCGAATCGGGGTTCCACAACAAATTTTCTATCCAATCCATACAATTTACCTTAAAAACCGCAAAATTATGAATATATATAGATATATTATACTTATTCTTGCGAATTTGTAATCAGAAGTTTTGTTTTGCTTTCAATCTGAATGTTTAGTGCTGTAAAATGCGTGAATATGTTTATTTCTTTTATTATAACCGTCGCATTTAACATATTACTCAAAAAAACATAAATTATCTGTGATTATGTTTTGATTATCCATAAAAAGAATTCTGCGGAAATGCAATTATGCAATGTGAAGATTGCAATAAATAGCATCGTGATAGCTTGCTGTGCGAAATTTCTCTAAAAAAAAGAACACCTTTGAAGTAATTATATATCTTTGCCTTAATTAAAATATACAAATAGAAAGTACTTTCTAACTGTATAAATTAATGATTCAAAGATGTTTTATTTTTAGTATTAAATCATAATAAACTATGGCAGACAGTAAAGAAAAGCTCTTCTCAGAATTTTCTCCCGTATCTACTGACCAGTGGATGGATAAAGTTAATGCTGACCTGAAAGGGGCAGACTTCGAGAAGAAACTTGTTTGGAAAACCAATGAAGGTTTTAAAGTAAAGCCTTTCTATCGGATGGAAGACCTTGAAGGTCTAAAAACTACAAACGCTCTTCCGGGCGAATTCCCTTATCTTCGTGGTACTAAAAAAGATAGCAATGCATGGTTGGTGCGTCAGGACATTAGAGTAGAATCTCCTGAACAGGCTAACGCAAAAGCATTGGATATCCTGAATAAAGGTATCGATTCTCTTTCTTTTGAAATTAGTGCTAAAGATCTGAGCGCTCCGTTTATCGAAACTCTTTTGAAAGATATTTGCGCAGAATGTGTTGAGTTAAACTTCTCAACATGCCAGAATCATGCAGTAGAACTGGCCGGTTTACTGGTTAGTTATTTCAAAGCAAAGAATTATGATTTAGCTAAATTGCAAGGATCAATCAATTTCGATTATTTCAACCGAATGATTGTTCGTGGTAAAGATAAAGGCAACTTCTTAGAAATTGCTAAAGGTTTGATTGAAGCTGTAAAAGAAGTTCCTAACTTCCGTGTGCTAAATGTAAATGCTGTTACTTTAAGTAATGCAGGTGCATTTATTTCTCAGGAATTAGGTTTCGCTCTTGCTTGGGGTAACGAATATATGACTCTTCTTACTGAAGCGGGTATTCCTGCTACTGAAGTGGCAAAACGTATCAAGTTTAACTTTGGTATCAGCTCTAACTACTTCCTTGAAATTGCTAAGTTCCGCGCAGCCCGTCTGTTGTGGGCTAACATTGTGGCTTCATATAAACCTGATTGTGACTGTGCAGCAAAAATGAAAGCACACGCAGAAACATCAAACTTTAATCTTACGCTTTACGATGCACACGTGAATTTGCTTCGTACACAGACTGAGGCGATGAGTGCTGCATTGGGTGGAGTAGACTCAATGACTGTTTCTCCTTTCGATAAAATTTATGCAACTCCTGATGAATTCTCAGAAAGACTTGCCCGCAACCAACAGCTTCTTTTGAAAGAAGAATCTTATTTCGATAAGGTTGTTGACCCTGCAGGTGGTTCTTATTATATCGAAAACCTGACTACTTCTATTGCACAGCAGGCATGGAAAATCTTCTTGTCAGTTGTAGAAGAAGGTGGTTTCTATACAGCCTTGAAAGCGGGTAGCGTACAAAGAATTGTAAACGAAACTAACCAGGCTCGTCACAAATCAGTGGCTCAGCGTCGCGAAATCCTTTTAGGAACTAACCAGTATCCTAACTTCTATGAAGTAGCCGGCGAAAGACGTCCACTTGATGTTGCTGCTTGTTGCGGTGATTCAACTTCTTGTCAGAAAGATGTAACAACACTGAACTTCCAGCGTGCAGCGAGCGAATTCGAAGCATTGCGCATGGAGACAGAAGCTTCGGGCAAACGTCCTAAAGCATTTATGCTTACTATCGGTAATCTGGCTATGCGTCAGGCACGTGCACAATACGCATGTAACTTCCTTGCTTGTGCCGGATATGAAGTTTTCGACAATTTAGGATTCGAAACTGTAGAAGAAGGAGTAAAAGCAGCTTTAGATGCAAAAGCAGATATCGTTGTACTTTGCTCGAGCGATGATGAATATGCTATCCACGCAATTCCTGCCTATAAGGAACTCGATGGTCGTGCATTGTTTATTGTAGCCGGTAATCCTGAATGTACAGATGAGTTGAAAGCTGCAGGTATCGAGAACTTTATTCACGTTCGCGTAAATGTTCTTGAAACACTTAAAGAATTCAACGCAAAACTTTTGAAGTAATTCAAAGGCATTTTCTAATTCGTTAAATTGTAGAAAACAATATGAAGCCTGATTTTAAAAATTTAGATATATATGCTGCTTTTCAGCCGGTAAATGGCGCTGAGTGGCAAAAGGCTAATGGTGTGGAAGCTAACTGGAAGACTCCGGAACACATCGATGTGAAGCCTGTTTACACAAAAGAAGATCTGGAAAACATGGAACACCTGAACTTTGCTGCTGGTCTTCCTCCTTATCTTCGCGGTCCTTATTCAGTAATGTATACACTTCGCCCATGGACTATCCGTCAGTATGCCGGATTTTCTACTGCCGAAGAATCGAATGCATTCTATCGTCGTAACCTTGCTTCAGGACAGAAAGGTCTTTCTGTAGCATTCGACCTTGCTACACACCGTGGCTATGACCCTGATCACGAACGCGTAGTTGGTGATGTAGGTAAAGCGGGTGTATCTATCTGTTCATTAGATAATATGAAAGTTCTTTTCGATGGTATTCCATTGAACAAGATGTCAGTATCTATGACAATGAATGGTGCTGTACTTCCTGTAATGGCATTCTATATCAATGCCGGTTTAGAGCAGGGCGCTAAACTCGAAGAGATGGCAGGTACAATCCAGAATGATATCCTTAAAGAATTCATGGTGCGTAATACCTATATTTATCCACCTGCATTCTCAATGAAGATCATTTCTGATATCTTCGAATATACTTCGCAGAAGATGCCAAAGTTCAACTCTATTTCTATCTCTGGTTATCACATGCAGGAAGCAGGTGCTACAGCTGATATCGAGTTGGCATATACTTTGGCCGATGGTCTTGAATATCTTCGCGCCGGTACTGCTGCAGGTATTGACATCGATGCATTTGCACCACGTTTGTCATTCTTCTGGGCTATCGGTACAAACCACTTTATGGAAATCGCGAAGATGCGTGCTGCACGTATGCTTTGGGCAAAGATTGTGAAACAATTCAATCCTAAAAACCCGAAATCACTGGCATTGCGTACTCACTCGCAGACTTCAGGATGGTCGCTTACAGAGCAGGATCCGTTCAACAACGTAGGTCGTACATGTATCGAAGCGATGGCTGCTGCACTGGGTCACACTCAGTCACTCCACACCAATGCGCTTGATGAAGCGATTGCATTGCCAACAGATTTCTCTGCACGTATTGCACGTAATACACAGATCTATATTCAGGAAGAAACTTTCGTTTGCAAAAACGTTGACCCATGGGGTGGTTCTTACTATGTAG